>NZ_JBFTZL010000014.1:0-43070 GCF_056406825.1 Arthrobacter sp. P1_A5
GCTTTAGCCCGGCTGCGGGGCGGACGGCCGAGCGGCGGGAGGCGCTTCAGCCCGGCTGCGGGGCGGACGGCCGAGCGGCAGCCGCCTAGCGGGAGTCGTCGCCGCGGTCCCGGGCCTGCCGGCCCGTGCGGTAGCCGGACCAGAACGCCAGCAGGAGCAACCCGGTGCTGATCAGCGCGACCCCTGCCCAGATCCACGGGCCCATGATCATGAGCCCCTGCAGCACGACCGGCCCCGTGGCCAGCGGAGCATACGCGACCCAGCCAAAGTCCTCCTGCGTCCCCGGCCGGGCAAGAAGGGCCAGCCCGGCGAGGAGCATGGCCGCGGCAGTGAGCGGCACCGCCACACGGCCCAGCAGATTCTTGCGGGCACGGCCGGAGTTCCGATTCCCCCGCTGCTCCATGGCCATACTGTAACCGTTCGGCGCGGCGAACCGGCTGGGGAAACGGCCTACTCGATGATCAGGTCAGGTACGGGCCTGCGCCCTCTTGCCCGCCAGCGAGCCCCCCAGGGTGGAGTTTGAGCGCCCGGCACCGCCGCGCCGCCCCCTGATCACCCGGGCGGACGATCCGGGCACGGCGGCCCGGCCATCGGCGCTGCGGTCCCTGATCAGGCCGGTTCCGGCGATTTCCCTTGCCTGGGCGACGCCGGCAACGGCGGCTTTCTTGGTGGGAAACGTCACTGAGACTGCCATCAGTTGCCCTGCCCCGTCCATCATCCGAATGCGGTAGCCGCCGTCGGGCGCGTCCACGAGCTCAAAATATCCCGCCATTTGCAACACTCCTAGTTCCCTCGTATCCCCCGCCGGGATATTAGTAAGTGTACTTATTTTACGGTGCGGGGAAAGTGCTGAAGGTCCCGCTCTTCGTCCGTCGGCGGTCGCCGCGGCGGGGCCGCGGGGGCCACTGAGGGGCCGCGGGCGCGGATCACGGAAGCGGGGTGTCGCTACGGCGGACGCCGTCTTCATGCAGTTCCAGCGCGCTCATGACGAGGGCGAAGTGGCTGAAGGCCTGCGGCGTGTTGCCCAGCTGCCGACCGGTCTCGACGCCCCACTCCTCGCTGAGGAGCCCGACGTCGTTGCGCAGCGCCAGCAGGCGCTCGAACAGCTCCCGGGCCTCGTGGCGCCGGCCAGCCCCGATCAGGGCCTCGACCAGCCAGAAGGAGCATGCCAGGAACACCCCCTCCTCGCCGGGCAGCCCGTCATCGCTCTGTGCCGGCAGGTAGCGGCGCAGGAAGCCGTCGTGCGTCAACTCGCGCTGGACCGCGTCGATGGTTCCGATGATGCGCGGATCATCCGGCGGGAGGAACCCCACCCGGGGCAGCAGCAGGAGGCTCGCATCCAGCTCCGGCCGCCCGTAGGACTGCACGAACGTGTTGCGGTCGGCGTCGAACCCGTTGGCCATGACCTCGGCGTGGATGGCGTCACGCAGCTCCTCCCAACGGTCCGCCGGGCCGGTCAGGCCGAAGTCCCGGACGCCCTTGACCATGCGGTCCGCCGCCACCCAGGCCATCACCTTGGAGTGCGTGAAGTGGCGTTGCGGGCCGCGCATTTCCCACAGCCCGTTGTCCGGCTGGCGCCAGGCCGTCTCCAGATGTTCCATGAGGGCCACCTGGACGTCCCAGGCGTCGTCGGTGTGTTTGAGCAGGGAGTTCCGGGTCAGGGACAGGCAATCGAGGACCTCGCCCCAGACGTCGAGCTGCAGCTGGCCGGCCGCACCGTTACCGGTCCGCACCGGAGCGGAGTTTTCGTAGCCCTTCAGCCACGGCAGTTCGAGCTCCGGCATCCGGCGTTCGCCGTGGAGCCCGTACATGATCTGCAGATCCGCCGGGTCCCCGGCGATGGCGCGGAGCAGCCAGTCGCGCCACGCGCCGGCCTCCTCCGTGTAGCCCGCGGCCAGCAGCGCCTGCAGCGTGAGCGTGGCGTCGCGGAGCCAGCAGAAGCGGTAGTCCCAGTTCCTGGTGCCGCCGATCTCCTCCGGCAGCGACGTCGTGACGGCGGCCACGATCCCGCCGGTGGGGGCAAACGTCAGGGCCTTGAGCGTGATCAGCGAGCGCTGGACGGCGTCGCGGTAGCGCCCGGTGACCGTGCACTTCGCCGACCAGCGAAGCCAGAACTCCTCGGTGGACGCCAGGACCGTTTCCGGGTTCACCGACCGCGGCCGGCGGAGGTGGCTGGGGCTCCAGGTCAGCACGAAGGGCACACGCTCCCCGGCCTTGACCGTGAAGTCGCTGACGGTATGCATCCGCTCACCGCGCAGCGGCGCCTCGGTCACCAGATAGGCGGCATCGGGCCCGGCGACGGCGTGGATCCCGAGCTCGTCGTGGCGGACCCACGGCACAATATGGCCGTAGTCGAACCGGAGAGCCAGTTCGCCGCGCATCCGCACCGTGCCGCGGACACCGACCACGATCCGCACGATATCCGCCACCTCGTCCCGGGGCGGCATGAAGTCTATGATCCTGACCTTGCCCTCGGGCAAATCCCACTCGGTTTCAAGGATCAGCGTGCCCTTCCGGTAGCGGCGGCGCGTGCATTCCCCGCCGCCCGCCGGCGCCAGGAGCCACCGGCCGGCCGCGGGGGAATCGAGGAGGGCGCTGAAACAGGCCGGCGAGTCGAAGCGCGGCAGGCACAGCCAGTCGATGGAGCCTTCGGTGCTGATCAGGGCAGCGGTGTGCAGATCGCCGACCATTGCGTAATCCTCGATGCGTACCATGACACTTACAGTGCCACACGGCCGTCGCCCCGGCAGGGTGGAGGGAGCACGGTGGAGGGAGCACGGTGGAGGGCGCACGGCGGAGGGCGGAAGGGGAAGGGGCATGGCAGGGCACGTGGCCGCTGTGCGGATCGGCACTTCCGGCTGGAGCTATGACCACTGGGACGGGGTCCTCTATCCGCCGGGCCTGCCGGCCCGGGACAGGCTGGCATATTACGCGGCCCGCTTCGACACCGTGGAATTGAATGCCAGCTTCTACCGCTGGCCGAAAGAGGACTCGTTCGCCAGCTGGCGCCGCCGCCTGCCCGACGGTTTCGCCCTGTCCGTCAAGGCGCCCCGCGGCCTGACGCATGCCAAGAAGCTTTACGCCCCCGAGGTCTGGGCGGACCGGATCACCCGGTGCTGGCACGAACTCGGCGACAAGCGGGCCGTGCTGCTCGTCCAACTGCCCCCGGGTTTGGCGCGCGACGACGCCCGGCTGGACTACTTCCTGTCGGCTCTGCCCGGCTGGATCCGCGTGTGCGTGGAGTTTCGCCACCCCAGCTGGGACGACGACGCCGTATACGACCTGCTGGAACGTCACGGCGCGGCCTACTGCATCATGAGCGGCGCCGGGCTACCGTGCGTCCTGCGCGCCACCGCGGCGTTCGTCTATATCCGGCTGCACGGCCCCGACCACGACGTCCTGTACGGCGGGTCCTATTCCGATGACGACCTGCGCTGGTGGGCGGACCGGATCCGCGAGTGGCAGGCCGGCGGCAAAGACGTCTACGCGTATTTCAACAACGACGGCGGCGGCAACGCCGTCCGCAACGCCGCCACACTGCGCGGGCTGCTGGGTCAGCCGCCACGCTGGTAATCCGGCGCGGCGGGGGCCCGGGTCCGGGGACCCCGCCGGCACGGCCGGAGCCCGGCACTGTGGGAGAGTGGAGGCATGGAATTGGCCTCGCAACCAGCGCAGCAGCTGCCCGTGTCCGGCAACAGGGCCTTCCGGCTCGCCCACTGGGTGTCGGACACCGTCAACGGGTTCCGGCTCAAGACGGCCCGGCGCTGGAAGTTCAGCCCGCAGACAGTCGCCTATCAGGGCTACGGCTCGACCGAGTGGGTCAGGGTACTGGGCCGGGTGGTCCTCACCAGCCGGCCGGTGCCCGGCGGCAAGGCGGAGCGGCTGGCCCTGAACGGCAACCAGAACTTCCGCGGCTGGCGTGCCTTCACGAGCGTCCCGGTCCAGTTCACCGAGGTGGAGATCCAGATCGGCGGCGTCGCCACCCGCGTGCATGCGGACCGCGGCGGCCTGGTGGACACCCTGGTTCACGTGGCGTTGACCCCGGGCTGGCATACGGCCGTGCTGCGCGCCGAGGGAACGGAACCGGTCGAGGCCAGGATTTTCGTGATCTCGCCGGACACCAGGCTGGGCATCGTCTCGGACATTGACGACACCATCATGGTCACCGCCCTCCCCCGGCCCTTCCTGGCGCTGTGGAACACCTTCGTCCTGAACGAACGSGCMCGGATGGCGACRCCCGGCATGGCCGTYCTGMTGGAYCGGCTCAAGGTGGAGCACCCGGAGGCGCCGGTGATCTACCTGTCCACGGGGCCGTGGAACGCAGCTCCCACCCTGGCCCGTTTTATTGCCCGGAACCTCTATCCCTCCGGCGCGCTGCTGCTCACGGACTGGGGACTGACGCACGACCGCTGGTTCCGCAGCGGCCAGGAACACAAACGGCGGAACCTTGAGCTGCTGGCCCAGGAGTTCCCGAACATGCGCTGGCTGCTGTTCGGCGACAACGGCCAGCACGATGAAGAGATTTACTCCGGCTTCGCGCAGAAGCACCCGGACCAGGTGGCCGCGATCGGCATCCGGCAGCTCTCGGCCAGCGAGGCCGTCTTCGCCGGCGGCCACTCCGACACCGGAGACCACTCGGAGTCCTCCGTCCCGTGGTTCTATTCGCCCGACGGCGCGGGGCTCGCCAAGGGCCTGCAGGACCTGGATCTGCTCTAGGTTGACCCGGCTTGAGGGGCGTCAGGCTGCCGGGTGCGGCTCTCAGACGTCGGCGGTTTCGTCCTGCCTGCCGGCGCCGCCGGGCTGCGCGGCGCTGCCCGGCTCTCCGGCGGACGCCGCGCTGCGGGCCGCAATGACCTCCTGGAGCCAGTAGTAGGAGGCCTTCGGCGTGCGGACCTGGGTATCGAAATCGACGTGCACCAGACCGAACGGCTGCTTGTAGCCGGCGGACCACTCGAAGTTGTCCATGAAGGACCACACATAGTAGCCGCGAAGGTCGATGGCCTCGGCGGCGCCGCCGGGACGCGTCGCTTCCAGGGCCGTGCCGATGTGGTCTGCGAGGTAACGCAGGCGCCGTTCGTCCGGGATTATCCGGCGGTCCGTCCCGACAGGCTGGACCACGACGTCCTCGAAACTGGCCCCGCCCTCGGTGATGAAGACCGGGGGCAGATCCGGGTAGCGGTCGGCCATCTCGGCCAGGGCGACGGATATGAATTCGGGCTTGACCGGCCAGCCGTAGGCCGTGGTCTCGGTGTCCGGGAACTGCGCGATGTGGAAGGGCGCACCGGGTGTCCCGCTGAGGTCGTCCCCCATGGCCTCGGCCATTCCGGGCGGCACGGCCCCCTCACCCGGACCCGCCCCGACAAGGGTGGGCATGTAGTAGTTCAGGCCATAGAAATCCAGGGGCTGGGAAATCAGCTCCATGTCTTCGCTGGACGGGCTGAAGGACGACGAAAAGAAGGTGGCGGCCCGGATAACATCCGGGTATTTGCCGAGCAGCACCGGATCGGCGTAGAGCCGGTTTTGCGCCACATCCATGAGTCCGGCACTGACCTTGTCCAGCGGGTTCGCGGTGGCCGGGACCATCGGTGAGTAGACGTTGGTGATGCCGATGTCGCCCGGCACCTTGGCGGCACGCAGCGCCTGGAGCGCCAGGCCGTGGCCCAGCAGCTGGTGGTGCACGCTGGGGAGGGCCTTGAGCATGAGGGCCTCCCCGGGCGCGTGCATGCCCAGGGCGTAGCCGTTGGTGGTGACCGTGGCGGRCTCGTTGACAGTCACCCAGCGCCTCACGCGGTCCCCGAAGGCAGACGCGGCGATGGCGGCGAAGTCCCCCAGCCGGTAGGCCGTGTCACGGTTCATCCAGCCGCCGGCCTCGTCCAGGGGCAATGGGGTGTCCCAGTGGTAGAGCGTGGCCATCGGGGAAATGCCGTTGGCGAGCAACAGGTCGATCAGCCGGTCGTAGAAGTCCAGCCCGGCAGGGTTCGCGGGTCCGCTCCCGCCGGGCTGGATCCTGGACCAGGACAGCGAAAACCGGTACGAGTCGATCCCCAGCTCCTTCATCAGAGCCACGTCCTCGGGCATCCGGTGGTAGTGATCGCAGGAAACGGCCGGGCTCTGGTCCTCCACGATCGACCCCGGCTTCGCGGCGAAGACATCCCATCCGGAAGGGCCGCGGCCGTCTTCATCGAGTGCACCCTCGATCTGGAAGGCGGAGGTCGCCACACCCAGGGTGAAGCCGGGCGGAAGAAGGGAAGCCAGATCCTTGGCGGAAGCGTTCATCGACGGGGACCTCTATGTAGTTTCGGTGGTTGGTTGACTGATCTTAGGCTCCCCCGGGGGTGAGCGCCACGACCCTGGCCGTTTGACGGACGCGATGCCAACGGCCACTGTTGATCGGTGCACGTGAAAATTGAACAGGGCGTCAACCGCCGGCCGCCGGCGCCGCCCAGCCCCGGCCGGCAGGCGGCAGCCCTCCTTTGCTTCCTGGCGGTTTCCCATGGGGTGTCCTTCGTGGCGTCGCTGGTCATTATCGGCAACGCCGGCGGCTGGTACGCGGCGGCAGAGAAAGCTCCTTGGACTCCGCCGGGCTGGGCCTTCGGAGCGGTCTGGACGGTGCTCTACACGACCATGGCAGTGGCGGCGTGGCTGGTCTGGCGCCGGGGAACAGGACTTCGCTCCGGGCGCGGCCGGGGGGCCATGACCGTCTACGCCATCCTGCTGCTCGTCAACCTCGCCTGGGCGCCCCTGTTCTTCGGCATGTACCCCATGGCCGGCGGGGCCGCGCTCTGGCTGGCCCTGCTGCTCATCGCCGTCCATACGGTGGCTGCCGCCGTCACGGTGGTCCGGTTCGGCCTGATCAGCCGGGCGGCGGGACTGCTCATGCTGCCGTACCTCTCCTGGATCGTGTTCTCGCTGAGCCTGAACGCCTATGCCGCCGCCAGCAACTGATCCCAAGTGTTTCCCGGTCACGGCCCGGGTTCCCAGCGGACGGGGAGCACGCGCACAAGGGGATCCCGACGCCGGATGATGTGCACCGGGATGTCGCGGCTGCCTTGGCCGGCATGGTCGTTCCGGTGATGGAAGGTGTCGTCCTCGACGGCGGGACGCCAGCCGCCGGCGTCGTAGTCCGCCCGGCTCCTGGCGTCCCGCAGCACGGCGAAAGCGTGCAGGATGGCGCCGACATCGGGAGGGTCGGGGTCAGACTGGCCGACGTCGGGATGGTGCCGGCGCATCAGCGCCCGGAAGGCGCGGCCAATCTCCTGCCGGCCCGCCTCCGGCGAGACGTGCAATAGCGCGTAGTAGCCTCGGGGATCAGGGTTCCTGCCGGCCATGGTCGGTCTCCGTTGCCTGCAGCCGGAGCCGGAGCGACGCTGCGGGCGCCGCGCCGGCCCGGGGGCTACTTCCCGATCTCCTGCATCTTGTCCTGCGAACGGGTGACTTCAATCTTCCGCGGCTTGGCGGCCTCCGCCACCGGGATGCGGAGCGTCAGGACGCCGTCGGCGTAGTTTGCCTTGACGTTCTCCGTGTCCAGGGTGTCGCCGAGGATCAGCTGGCGGCTGAACACTCCACGGGGGCGCTCCGAGACCGTCAGTTCCACGTCGGGCCGCGCCGGGTCCCGCCGTTCCGCCCGGACCGTCAGGACGTTGCGCTCAATGTCGAGTCCGATCGAGTCGACATTGACGCCCGGAAGATCGAACGCGACGACGAATACGCCGTCTTCCTGCCACGCGTCCATGGGCATGGGCGCCGGGCGTGCCACCGTCCCGAACACCTGCTGCGCAAGCCGGTCGAAGTCACGGAACGGGTCCGTCCGAATCAACATCATTTCCCACTCCTTCAGCGAGACTTGATCTGCATTCCTTCTACAGCCCACCACAATTTTTGTGTGGTAGTGGGTATAGATTTTTTATAGCACCGGTGAAACACTGATGCAAGGGAATTTCCGGAACGGGAGGAAGACCATGGCGGACCGAGGCGCGAATTCAGGCCTGTACGCCATCTCGGTGGTGGCGCAGCTGGTGGGCACGGGGCAGCAGAATATCCGGCTCTACGAGCGCCGGGGGCTCCTCGCGCCGGACCGCACTGCGGGTGGCACCCGGCAATACAGCGACGCAGACCTTGTGGTGCTGCGGCGGATCGGCCAACTCCTGGCAGAGGGGCTTAACCTGGCCGGCGTGGCCAAGGTGATGGAACTCGAGGCCGCCAACGCCCGGCTGCGGACCGAACTCAAGCGGGCGCGCAGCCGCTGACGGTGCTCAGTCCTGGCTGGTGTCGGCGGTGGAGAGCGTCCCGGTGACCTGTTCGCCCGGAATCCGCGCCGTCCGCCAGGTGTCCAGCGCAATGACGCCGCCCAGGATCACGAGCGAGATCGAGAAGGCGCCCAGGGCATCGGTCATCCAGTGGTAGCCGAGGTAGAGGCGGCTGACGGCGGCGAAGAAGATGCCGATCCCCGCCACGATGAAGGCGATGACAGCGGACATGGGGTTCTTCCGGCGCGAAAAGACCAGATACGTGGTGACCAGCAGGAAGTCGCACGCGCCAAGGACGTGGCCGGACGGAAACGAGAACGTGGAGTCGGCGCCGAAGAGCATGAGGTCGATCGGAGGCCGGTGGCGTTCGACGATGTGGCCGATGACCTGCGCCAGAATGACGCCGGTCAGCATGGCGCCGGCCAGGAGCATCGGCCGCCAGGCGTGCTTGGCGAGCAGGCCCCAGGCCACCGTCACGATTAGGACGATGATTGGCAGGCCGATAGGGCCGAAGATGATCGCAAGGATGATCATGATGATGGTGGTGGGTTCCGCGCGCAGGGTCAGGAGCCAGGTCCGCACGGGCTCATCCGCCGCCGAGATGCCGCCGTGCTGCAGGACTCCGGCGAGGATTACCACGAACAGCACGGCGCCCGCGATCATCAGGAGGACGGCGGTCCGGTAGAGATTCCGGCGCGCCGTCACGCTCATGAAGCGCTCCTCCACGACGAACTTTTCGTGGAAGGTCCGCCACCGTCCCTGGGGTTTGCCTGCTTGAGCCTGTGCCATGTCGCTGTGCCGCCTTTGCGCCGTGTTGTGGATGGTCCCCGTTGAAGATTATCCCTGTTATTCACCGGGCGGCGGGCACATCGGCCGCCCGGGCTTCCCGCGGCAGGGTCCCGGTCCGGCGGCCGGTTGCGTAAACCGCCGGCCGGACAGGGCAGGGCCTTGCTGTGAGCCGCTTCACAGTGTAGCCTCCAACACAACTTGTGATGCTTATAAAGCAACTCTTAGGAATCAATGATGAGCTGGATGGAGAACGACATGGTCGAGGAAAAGCCTGACGGCGCCGGCGCAGGGCGGAACCGCGGCAAGGTCACGGACGTGGAGACCTACGGCATTGAGCGGATCCCCGAAAAGGACCGCAATGCCAGCGCCTTTGACTTGTTCAGGGTTTCGTTCGGCGGTGCCAACACCTTTGCCACCGCCTTCCTGGGCGCATTTCCGATCCTGTTCGGCCTGTCGTTCTGGCAGGGGCTCGCCGCGACGGTGACGGGCCTGGTTGTCGGCGCCCTCCTGCTGGCGCCCATGGCCGTCTTTGGCCCCACGAACGGAACCAACAACGCGGTGTCCTCCTCCGCCCACCTGGGCGTGCACGGCCGGGTGGTCGGGTCATTCCTGTCACTGCTGACCGCGCTGGCATTTTTCTCCATCTCGGTCTGGAGCTCCGGCGATGCCCTGGTCGGCGGGCTGAACCGGCTGGTCGGCCTGCCGCAGGACATGGGCTCGTTCGCCGTCGCCTACGGCCTCTTCGGTGGACTCGTTCTGGTGGTCTGCGTCTACGGGTTCAAGTTCATGCTGCTGGTGAACAAGATTGCCGTCACCGCGGCCACCCTGCTGTTCGTTGTCGGCTTCATCGCCTTCGCGGGCGACCTCAACCTGAACTTCGAGGGTGCCTTCGGAACCGGATTCGACGGCGTCGGCGTCGCAGGGTTCATCCCGGCGTTCATCGGCGCGGCCCTGATCGTCATGTCCAACCCCATCTCCTTCGGCGCGTTCCTGGGCGACTGGGCGCGCTACATCCCGACCGCCACCCCGAAGCGCAAGGTCATGGGCGCGGCGCTGCTGGCCCAGCTGGCCACCCTTATTCCGTTCGTCTTTGGCCTGGCCACGGCGTCCATCATCGCCACCAAGGCGCCGGAATTCATGGACCCGGCGGCGCCGAACTACGTCGGCGGCCTGCTGGCGGTCTCCCCCGCCTGGTACTTCATCCCGCTCTGCGCCATCGCCCTGATCGGCGGCATGTCCACCGGGGCGTCCTCGCTGTACGGGACCGGCCTTGACTTCAGCAGCGTCTTCCCGAGGTTCAACCGGGTCCAGGCCACCCTGTTCATCGGGGTCCTGGCGATCGCCTTCATCTTCGCCGGCCGCTTCGCCTTCAACCTCGTCCAGAGCATTTCCACGTTCGCCACCCTGATCGTGACCTGCACCGCGCCCTGGATGGTGGTGATGATCATCGGTTTCATCACCCGCCGCGGCTGGTACGACGCCGATGCCCTCCAGGTGTTCAACCGGCGCCAGACCGGCGGACGGTACTGGTTCAACCACGGCTGGAACCTGCGCGGCATGGCGGCCTGGCTGGTCAGCGCCGGCGCCGGGTTGAGCATGGTGAACATGCCCGGCCAGTTCCAGGGGCCCCTGGGCAACCTGGCCGGCGGTGTGGACATCAGTCTGCCGGCATCGCTGGGGCTTGCAGCCGTCCTCTACCTCGGGCTGCTGTGGATCTTCCCGGAGCCGCGCGGAGTGTTCCCGGCCGCCGGGCCGCGCTGGATCCCCGCGAAGGACACCCCGGTGCCGCCGGTCATCGATGCGGCTGGAAACACGGTCGCCGCCGGAACACCGGAGGCAGCCGCGCCGGACCTGCACGGCGACTTCGACACGGAACTGGTGGGCCAGCGGTGACGTGGTTCGATCTCAGCGTCCCGCTGCGCACGGGAATGCCTGTCTATCCCGGCGACCCGGAGGTCCGGATCGCATCGGCACTGACCGTGGAGGCCGACGGCGCCAACGTGCTCTCGCTCGGACTGGGCTCCCATTCGGGTACCCACGCCGACGCACCGCTGCATGTGGGCAACGGCTGGGCAGCTTTGGACGAATTGCCGCTGTCCCTTTTCGGCGGCGTCGCCGAAATCGTGGACGTCCGGGACGTGGCCCGCGGCGGCGCCATCACCGCCGCGCACTTGGCGGGAATCGCCCCGGCGGGCTCAGCCGGGGAGCCAGGGAAACCCGGGTATCCGGGCAGTCCAGAGAAGATCCTCCTGCTGCACACCGGCTGCGCTGCGGCGTGGGGAACGGAGGAGTACCTCAAGCACCCGTGGCTGGAGGCTGCGGCGGCGCAACTGATCGTGGACCGCGGCTACCGCGCCGTAGGCCTGGATGCCCTCAGCGTGGATCCCACCTCCCCCGGCGCCACGCACGGCGACCAGCAGGGCAACCAGGACGGCGGCCCGGCCGGCGGCGGTTTCCCCGCCCACGACATTCTGGCCGGGAACGGCTGCATCATCGTGGAAAACCTCACCGGACTGGAGCAGGTCCAGCGGGCCACAGACGCAGGATCCGACGTCGAGCTCTTCCTCTTTCCCCTCCGTATCCCCGGGGCCGACGGCGCCCCGATCCGGGCCGTGGCCCGGCCGCTGCCGGCAGCGGTGCTGCGGCCGGCAGCGCCCCGCGACCTCAGCCGCGAAGAGGTCCAGGAGGCAGCCGACCGCCTGGTCGCCGCCTTCGCCGCCACGGACACCGAGGCCTACTTTGCGGCCTTCAGCCCGGAGGCGACCTTCATCTTCCATCCGGAAGCCCAGCGCCTTGGGTCCCGCTCCGCCTACCGCACCCTGTGGGACAGCTGGCTCGCCGGTGGCTGGCGTGTGCTCGAATGCCGGAGCAGCGAGCAGGATATCCAGCTCCTCGGGGCTACCGCGGTGTTTTCACACCGCGTGGCCACGACGGTCCGGGTTGACCGGGACGGTGGCCGCGATACGAGCGATGAACGGGAGACCATCATCTTCTCCCGCGCCCCCGACGGCGGCATTGTTTGCATGCACGAGCATCTTTCGGCCTGCCCGCAGTGATGCCGGGTGATTAGACTCACTGGGACCACCCGGGCCTGGGTGGATCTGCAGGTCAGCCGCCCGGGCCGCAATGTGCGGGCATTTGGCGTCCGCACGGGCCACGCGCTCATGCGGCGTGGTGATTTGACGGGCCAATAAATATGACGTTACTGTTCCTGAATCCATTGGGGCCGACTAGAAGTACTCCAAGAAAGACAGAGCGATGACCACCATTACCGAGCCCATTGAGATCCAGGTCGACAACCGGCGCGTGCTCGACGACCGACTCAACGACGCCGTCCGCGGGCTGCAGCAGCTCGCCATGACAACCGGGACGCACGGCATTTTGCTCACGCGGCACAAGCCGGGCCACTACACCGCGGCCCTCTCCGACCAGGTCCCCTTCGGCATGACCCGGGAACAGGTTCACTAAGCAACCAGCACACCGGACGCTGAGAGCCGGACTCAAAAGAGCCAGGTCCCGGGCGGCTGAGCATCGACTCGCCGCCCGGGACCTTTTTGGTGCTTAAGGCACTGCCAGCCGCCAGTGCCGGTTACCTGTCGTGGCCGGGTTACCAGTCATGGACGGTGCCGTCGACGAGGCGGTTGTAGGGCAGGTAGGCCTKCTGGTAGGGGAACGCGGCGGCGGCTTCTTCGTTGAATTCGACGCCGATGCCGGGCTTGTCGCCGGGGTGCAGGTAGCCGTCGACGAAGGTCATGGATTGTTCGAAGACCTCGTTGGTTTTGTCCGAGTGCTGCATGTATTCCTGGATGCCGTAGTTGTGGATCGCCAGGCCCACGTGCAGCTGCGCGGCGAACCCGACCGGGGAGATGTCGGTGGGGCCGTGGAAGCCGGACTTGATCTGGTACTGCGCGGCGTAGTCCATCACCTTCTTCAGCGGGCTGATCCCGCCGAAGTGGGTGGAGGCTGCCCGCACGTAGTCGATCAGCTGTTCCTTGATCAGGGCCTGGTAGTCGTAGACGGTGTTGAAGATTTCCCCGATCGCGAGCGGGGTGGTGGTGTGCGCCCGGACCAGGCGGAGGGCTTCCTGGTTTTCGGCCGGGGTGCAGTCCTCGAGCCAGAACAGGTCGTAGGGTTCGAGCGCCTTGCCCAGCTTCGCGGCCTGGATCGGGGTCATCCGGTGGTGCCCGTCGTGCAGCARCGGGAYGTCCGGGCCGAACTCGTTGCGCACGGCCTCGAACACGGTGGGCAGGTGGCGGAGGTAGGCGCGGGTGTCCCAGTCCTCTTCCTGCGGGAACGCGCCGCGTCCGGCCGGTTCGTAGTCGTAGCGTTCCCCGGAGGCCTGGGCCTGGGCCGCGACGCCGTAGACGGCCTTGATCCCGGGCACGGCGGTCTGGATCCGGATCGACTTGTAGCCGAGCTCCAGGTGCTCACGGACCGAATCGAACAGCGAGGGCAGGTCCGCGCCGGAGGCGTGCCCGTAGGCGCGCAGCCCGTTCCGGGACGCCCCGCCCAGGAGCTGGTAGACCGGCATCCCGGCGAGTTTGCCCTTGATGTCCCACAGCGCCATGTCCACGGCCGCGATCGCGGCCATCGTGACCGGGCCGCGGCGCCAGTACGAGGACCGGTACAGGAACTGCCAGGTGTCCTCGATCCGGTGCGGGTCCTTGCCGATCAGCAGCTGCGCGACGTGCTCCTTCAAATAGGCGGCCACGGCGAGCTCGCGCCCGTTCAGGGTCGCGTCCCCGATCCCGGTCACGCCGTCCTCGGTGGTGATCCGCAGGGTCACGAAATTCCGGGAGGGGCTGGTGACGAACACTTCAGCGGCAATGATTTTCACAACAGGTCCTTTTCTGCTCTTACAGGGGGTGTCTTAGTTGCCCGGCGCCAGCGGCCCGGCGCCGGCGGGAACGGTGGGAGCGCCGCCGGCGGCGCCGGACGGCCGGACGCCGGCCGAAGAACCGTCAACGCCGGTACGGCGGGCTTAAAGCGGGGGCTTAGCGCTGGGTGGTTCCGCCCGGCGTGGTCCCGAGCAGTGCCAGCTCCGCACGGCCGGGCAGGCCTTCCCAGTCCCCCGCGGTGCTGACGGCGAAGGCTCCCGCCAGGGCGCCGCGCTGCAGGCGGCCGGCGACGTCGGCGCCGTCGAGCAGGGCGGACAGGTAGCCGGCGGTGAAGGCATCCCCGGCGCCCACGGTATCGATGCTGGTCACAGGCACGGCGGGCACTTCCCACCGCCCGTCGGCGGTGTGGACACCGGCACCGGCGGCGCCGCGCTTGACCACGACTTCGCGGACGCCGCGCTCCAGCAGTTCGGCGGCCATGGCTGTTTCGGCGGCATCTGCATCTGTATCGGCATCGCCGGGGTGCGGTGATCCCTCCGGGCCAGCTCCCACCGGGGCCGCGACCAGCCCGAGCTCATCGTCGGAGGCGATCACGATGCTGGCGTGCCGGGCAAGCGGCGTGAGCGCGGCGCGGGCCTCCTCCCGGGTCCAGAGCTTGCTGCGGTAATTGACGTCGAGGGAGACCTCCATGCCTTCGGCGGCGGCGCGCTCGGCCGCGTAATCCACGGCCTTGCGGGCGTCGGGGCTGAGGGCGGCGGTGATGCCGGTCAGATGCAGGATCCGGGCCCCTGCCGCCAGGGCACGGTCCAGGTCCTCCCGGCCGAGGGTGGACCCGGCGGATCCGGCGCGGTAGTAGAAGGCCCGGGTGACATCCGCGGTGCGCTGTTCAAGGAACATCACCCCGGTGTTCCTTGCCGCGTCAATCCGGTGCCGCAGCCCGATTCCCTCGGCGCGCAGCTGCCGCAGAATGTACTCCCCGTGCGGGTCGGCGCCGACAACCCCGGCCCAGGTGACGCTGTGCCCGAGCCGGGCGACCCCGACGGCCACGTTCGATTCGGCCCCGGCCACGTGCATGCCGAGGCTGCCGCCGGCGGACAGCGGGCCGGTGGACCGCAGCGAGACCATGGACTCGCCAAACGTCAGCAGGTCGACGCCCTCCCCGGCCAAAGCCGGGCCGACGGCGGCCATCACCGCAGGCTCTCCGCGCGCGGGCGGCCGAACCCGGCGGCCAGGGTCACGAAACCGCGGGCCCGCTCCCGCATCGGGGCGAGGTCGCCGCCGGAGCCGGCATCGCCGAACAGCGGTCCGCCGAGCCCCACGGCAATGGCGCCGGCTTCCCAGTAGCCCTCGGCTTCATCCAGCCCGACGCCGCCGACGGCGACGAACGGGATCCCGGGGAACGGGTCGCGGAGTGCCTTGAGGTAGCCCGGACCGCCGATGGAAGCGGGGAAGAGCTTGACGGCCGTGGCGCCGCGGTTCATGGCTTCGTGGGCCTCGCTGGGTGTCAGCGCACCGGCGAGCACAGGCAGTGCCAGCCGGGCCGACTCGGCAATCGACTCTGCCAGCGACGGGGTCACCATGAACTGGCCGCCCGCCTCGGCGACGCGGGCAACGTCCTGGGCCGTCAGCACCGTTCCGGCACCGACGAAGCAGCCCGCGGGGGCGGCCGCGCGGACTTCCCGGATGGCTTCAAGGGCCCGGGGTGTGGTGAGCGCTATTTCGACATACCGGAAGCCCTCCTCCATCGCCGCGAGGGCTGCCTTCGCGGCGGCCGCGCCGTCCGTGCCGCGCACAATGGCCACCAGCCGGCTTTCCTGGATCCCGGCCAGCAGCAGTTCGGGCGTCAGGGTGTTCTCCATGTCAGGCTTCTCCTTCAAGGCAAATACGTCGGGGCAAATACGTCGGGGCAACAGGTCCGGTCCCAGCATTCCGGCGTTCACCACTCGGCGAAGGCGCCGTCGGGGTGCCGCCAGACGGGACCGCGCCAGGCATGCCCGCGCTTGTCCGCGGCCCGGACTACGGCCTCGTCGATCTCGATGCCCAGGCCCGGGCCGGTGAGCCGTTCGATGTGTCCGTCCACGAACTTCAGCGGGGACTTGTCCACCACGTAGTCCAGGACTTCGGCGCCCTGGTTGTAGTGGATGCCGATGCTTTGCTCCTGGATCAGGAAGTTGGGCGTCGCGAAGCCCACCTGCAGGCAGGCGGCGAGCGCCAGCGGGCCCAGCGGGCAGTGCGGGGCGAGCTGGACCTCGTAGATTTCGGCGAGCGAGGCGATTTTGCGGACCTCGGTGATGCCGCCGGCGTGGGAGAGGTCCGGCTGGGCCACGGCGATGCCGGCCTGCAGCGCGGGCAGGAATTCCTGCCGGCTGTAGAGCCGCTCACCGGTGGAGACCGGCGTCGTCGTGGAGGACGTGAACTCGCGCAGCAGGTGCGTGTTTTCCGGGACCACCGGCTCTTCGAGGAAGAACGGCCGGTACGGTTCCAGCAGCGGCGCCACCCGGCGGACGTTGGCGAGGCTGAAGCGGCCGTGGAAGTCCACGGCGACGTCGCGGTGGTCGCCGAGGACCTCGCGGGCGGCGGCGACGCGGCGGACGACGCCGTCGAGCTCGGCCACGGAGGCGATGGGGCTCATCCTGCCGCTGGCGTTCATCTTGACCGCCGTCAGGCCGACCTCCAGCTGCGCGCTGATCTGGTCCGCCACCTCATTGGGCTCATCCCCGCCCACCCAGCCGTACATCCGGATCCGGTCCCGGACATGGCCGCCGAGCAGCTGGTGCACGGGCGTGTTGAAGTGCTTGCCCGCGATGTCCCAGAGCGCCTGGTCCAGGCCGGACACGGCGCTGGCCAGGATCGGCCCGCCGCGGTAGAAGGACCCCTTGGTCATGACCTGCCAGTGGTCCTCGATCCGCAGCGCATCGTTGCCTATGAGCAGCTCCGAGAGCTGGTCGACGGCGGTGCGTACGGTTTCGCTGCGGCCTTCGCAGCTCGCCTCGCCCCAGCCGACGATCCCGCTCTCGGTCTCGACCCGGACGAAGAGCCAGCGCGGCGCGACGAGGAACGTTTCAATCCTGCTGATGAGTGTCATCTGTTGCCTAGCCCTTGGTCGCGCCGGCGGTCATGCCGGAGACGATGTACTTCTGCGTGAAGAGCGCAATGATCATGATCGGAATGGTGACCACGGTGGCGGCCGCCATGAGTCCGCCCCAGTCGATGCTGGCGTAGGAGACGAAGTCGAAGATCGCGACCGGCAGGGTCTTGGTCTTGGAGCCGGAGAGCACCAGGGCGAACATGAAGTTGTTCCACGAGAAGATGAAGGACAGGATGCCGGCGGTGGCCATGCCGGCGACGGAGAGCGGCAGGGTGATGCGGCGGAAGGCGCCGATCGGGGTGAGGCCGTCCACTTGGGCCGACTCCTCCAGCTCCAGCGGCAGGGAATCGAAGTAGCTCATCATGATGTACACGATCAGCGGCAGCGCGACGAACATGTGGCTGAGGATCAGCACCTCGAAGCCGCCCACCATCTTCAGGTTGGAGAAGACGTAGTACCAGGGCACCAGCAGGGAAACGCCGGGGATGACACGGGCCATCAGGACCACAAGGGCCGAGCGGTGCATCGTGAACCGGCTCATGGCGTAGGCGGCGGGCACGCCCAGGACCAGCGACAGGGCAGTGGAGACGAAGGCCACCCAGAAGCTGTTGAAGATGAAGACGAAGTAGTTGTTCCGCTGCAGCACATTGGCGTAGTTCTCGAACGTGGGGGTGAACAGGAACGACTTGCCGGTGTCGTAGATGTCCACGTTGGTCTTGAGGGATGCCAGCAGCATCCAGAACAGCGGGGCGATCAGGAACAGCACCACGGCCACCAGTGCCGCCACGCGGAACACCTTGTACGCGCGGGTGCCCAGCGGCTTCCGGGGGCGCGGCGCGATCTTGGCCGGCACGGCGGCGACCGTTTGGGGTTCGGTGTTTTCGGACACTACGGTCATTTGCTTACCGCTTTCTTGCGCATGGTCAGCAGCCACATGGAGCCGATGATGATCATGAAGAACAGGATCAGCACCGCGGAGGAGAGCCCGTACTGGTTGTAGTCGAAGCTCAGCCCGTAGGCGTAGACGTTGAGCGTTTCCACTTCGTGGAAGGACCCGCCGCCCTTGCCCTTGGTGGCGTAGAGGATGTCGAAGGTCTTCAGGGCGTCGATGCCCCGGAGCAGGATGGCGACGATCACGGTCGGCATCATGAGGGGCAGCGTGATGAAGAAAAAGCGCTGGAAGGCGTTGGCGCCGTCCATCCGGGCCGCCTCGTCGGGTTCCTCGGAGAGCGAGGTCAGTCCGGCCAGGAGGATCAGGACCACCATGGGGGTCCACTGCCACACGTCCATGAAGATGGTGGTGCCGAGCGCCGTGTCCTGGCCGGAGAGCCAGGGCTGGCCGGGAATCCCGACCATGCCGAGCAGCTGGTTGACGAAGCCGATGTTGGGATCGAAGATCAGCCGCCACATCATGCCGACGGCCACGGGAGTGGCGACGAGCGGGAGCAGGATGGCCACGCGGACCCATTTTTCGCCGCGGAACGGGCGCCACAGCAGCAGCGCAATGCACATGCCGAGGACCACTTCGCAGACAAGTGCAACGCCGGTGAAGCTCAGCGTGCGGCCGACGGCGGGCCAGAAGCGTTCGACGTCGGAGAGGACCGTGAGGTAGTTCTGCACGCCGACAAACTCGGAGGCCGCCCGGACGGAGCCCTGTGAATCGGTCAGGCTCAGGTACAGGGTCCAGCCGAGGGGGAAGACGATCAGGACGCCGACAAAGATCATGGCGGGGGCGGCGAAGAGCCATTTGCGGTGCCGGTTGGCCCAGCCGGAGAAGTTCTCGCGTGCACCGGGGGTGCGGGCGCCCTTACGGCCGGACGGCGGCTGGGTCTGGGCGCTGCGGGGAGTGGTCAATACAGACATGGTTCACCTAAGGAGTTGGGGGTGAAGTGAAAAGCTGGCCGCGGCGGGAYGGCATCGGACCGCCGTCCCGCCGGGCTGTTTGGTGCTCAGGCGCAGTGCTCAGGCGCGAAGCCTGGCTGGCGCGCTGGGGCGTTACTTCTTTTCGCTGTCCAGGAACTTCTGGAAGGCGTCGTGCGCCGTGTCGGCTGCGGCGGACGAGTCAGAGCCGGTGATGGTGGCGACGATCGGGCCGCCCACGATTTCGCGGGCCTTGCCTACGGTGACAACCTGGGGACGGTCGTGCCCGACGCCGTTCTTGGCGCTGGCGGAGATGGCCTCGGCGAGGTCCTTCGGGTAGGTGGAGGTGCCGGCCTGGTCAGCCCAGACCGACGCGCGGGGTCCGGGGACTCCGGCCTTCTGTGCCTCGAGGGTGCGTTCCTTGCTGGTGGCCCACTGGATGAACTTCCAGGCGTTGTCCTGGTTGCTGGATGCCTGGTTGATGGCGAGGCCCCAGGACGGGATGTTGTACGGCTTCGAACCGGCGGGGCCGGCGGGCAGTGCGGCGAAGCCGACGGTGTCGGCGACCTTGGACTTGGCCGGGTCGGTGGCGTTCTTGTAGAGCGAGTCGGCCTCCGTGTAGAAGGCGGCCTTGCCCTGGGTGAAGATCGCCATTGCCTCGGGCCAGCTCATGTCGGTGCTGACGTTGTCGGGGCCATAGTTCTTGATCAGGCCGCCGTAGAACGCGTAGGCCTTCTTCGCGGCGTCGGAGTTGACGGCGGACTTGCCGCTGGCGTCGGTGAAGTCGCCGCCGAAGCTGTACAGGAAGCTGGAGAACTGGGTGACGGCGGCGGACTTGCCGGTGCGGGCCACGAAGCCGGCCGTGCCCGGGGAGGCAGCCTTGATGGCCTTGGCCGCGGCCTCGAGCTCGTCCATCGTCTTGGGAACCTCCAGGCCGGCGGCCTTCAGCAGGTCCTTGCGGTAGTAGAGGACTTCGCGCTCGGTGATGATCGGGACGCCGACCACCTTGCCGTCAGCGGTGGTGGCCTTGACCGGGCCCTCCTGGTAGTCCTTCCAGTCCCACGCGGCGTCCGAGGAGACCTTGGACGTCAGGTCCGCGAGGTAGCCGTTCTTCGCGAACGCCTTTCCTTCCTGGAGCGGGCGGTACATCATGACGTCGATCTCGTCGCTGCCGGCGTTGAGCTTGACGTTGTACTGGTCCGAGAGCTGGTCTTCGCCCAGCTGGGTCAGTTCGACCTTGAGTCCGCTGGACTTCTCGAATTCCGGAATGGCTGCCTTGATGCCCTCGGTCCAGACGTGGTTGGCGAGGGTGACCCGGACGGTGCCGGAGGTCTTGGCGTCGGCGCTGCCGCTGGCCCCGCCGCAGGCGGTCAGGCCCAGGGACAGGACGGCGGCGACGGCCGCGTACTTCGCAATTGAACGTCGCTTCATTACGACTTCCTTTGGTTTTCAGGGCTGGGCGTCTCTGTCCAGCCGGCTGCAAATGCATCTTTACATCTGCTCTGGAAGTGATCTTAGGTAAATAAAGCAGATTTATACAAGACCTTGTGGGCCGCCAGTATGATTTATTTATGAAAACTCCAAAGGCGGAGCCAACAGCAGACCTGCATGCCGTGCTGCTCCAGAACCTGGGGCTTGCCATCGCCGAAGGGACGCTGGCACCGCACTCGATCCTGCGCCTGGACGAGATCGAGGCCCGGCACAACGTCTCCCGGTCCGTGGTGCGGGAAGCCACCCGCGTGCTGTCCTCCAAGGGGATGCTGGAGTCGCGGCGGCGGCTGGGGACGGTGGTGCAGCCGGAGGAATCGTGGAACGCGTACGACCCGCAGGTAATCCGCTGGCGGCTGGCCTCGTCAAAGCGGCTGGAGCAGCTGCAGGCCCTGAACGAGCTCCGCGGGGCAATCGAACCGGCGGCCGCCCGGCTCGCTGCCGGGAGGGCTTCCTGGGATGCCGGGAGCGACCTCGTCTCGCTGGCCGCACGGCTGTGGGCATCCGGCCAGCGCGGAGACCGGGACGAGTTCCTGCGGCTCGACATCGAATTCCACGCGTCGGTACTCCGGGCCTCCGGCAACGCCATGTTCGCCCAGCTGCATAACCTGGTGACCGAGGTGCTGACCGGGCGCACCCAGCACGGACTCATGCCGCACTTGCCACACCACGAGGCCCTGCAGCTGCACGTCGATGTGGCCAGCGCCATTCAGCGCGGCGAGGCGGACGCCGCGCACGCCGCCATGAGCAGGATCGTGGAGCAGTCCACGGAGGAAATGGGCGACATCTGGTCCAGCTATCATGCCGGCGGCCCCGCCTCCCCCGAAGGGCAGCGCTTCCCCGAATGACAACGCGGGGACACTTCCGGCCCATCCCCGGACCGGCGCTAAGTGACCCCGCGTTGCCTTGTTAGCCCGTTGCCTGTTAGCGGCCGCCCTCGAGCTTCCGGCTGCGCTGTTCCTGGGCCATCGGCCCGTACGGATAGACGCCGACGCGCGGCCGGCTGGCCTCGGTCAGCCGCTCCGTCTCCTCCGCGGTGAGCCGCAGATCCGCGGCTGCGAGATTGTCCGCCAGCTGCGCGGTGGTGCGGGCGCCCAGGATCACCGAGGTGACCGCCGGCCGGTCCGCCAGCCAGGCCAGCGCCACCTGGGAGGGGCTCACGCCGTGGCGTCCGGCGGTCTGCTCCACCTCGGCAATCACGTCCCAGGTGCGCGGATCGGCGTTGCGGGCCTCCCAGGCCTCCATCCCCCGCTTCGGGTTTTCGCCCAGACGGGTGGCCCCGGCCGGCGGCTGGTCGCGCTTGTATTTGCCGGACAGCCACCCGCCGCCCAGCGGCGACCATGGCAGGAGCCCGATCCCGGCGTCGAGTGCGGCCGGCACAATTTCCGACTCGATCTCACGGACCAGCAGGCTGTACTGCGGCTGCAGCGTCACCGGGGCGCTCCAGCCATGGGCCTTCGCCACATGGACGGCCTTGGTCAACTGCCAGCCCAGGAAGTTGGAGAAGCCGTAGTAGGCGATTTTGCCGCTGGTGACGGCGTCGTGCAGGAACCGGAGGGTCTCCTCGAGGGGCGTGACAGGATCCCAGGCGTGCAGCTGGTAGAGATCGATCTGTTCTACGCCGAGCCGGCGCAGCGAGTCATCGAGTGCCCGGACCAGGTGCCGTCGGGAGGTTCCGACGTCGTTGGGGGCCTGGCCCATCGGGAAGCGGCCCTTCGTGGCCACCACCGCCCGGTCCCGGACCTCGGCCCGGTCCGCCAGCCACCGGCCGATGATTTCCTCCGACACCCCCGAGCTGTAGACGTCGGCGGTGTCGATGAAGTTGCCGCCCGCCGCGAAGTAGTCATCCAGGATCGCGCGGGATTGCTCCTCGGTGGCCTCGGCGCCAAAAGTCATGGTGCCCAGCGCATAGTTGGAGACGACGGCGCCGCTGTTGCCCAGGGTGCGGTATTGCATGGAGCTCCTCAAGTTGGGGTCAGTCTTCCGTGGGGGTGGTGCGCAGCGGGTGGTAGTTCCGCCAGGTGTGCTCCGGCGCGTAGCCCAGCAGCCGCTTGGCCTTGTCGATCGACAGCATGGTCTCGTGCTCGGCCAGGTCCTTGACCACTTTGACGTTCGGGAACACCTCGGCGGCCAGGCTTGCGCTGGAGCGGCTCATCACCGTGTCCTCGTTGGCGATGATGAACGCCTCGAACCCGGGCTTGCCGTGCTCCAGGGCGCGGGCCACGGCCTGGGCGCCGTCCCGGCCGTCAATGTAGCCCCAGAGATTCCATTTGCGCGCCCGCGCGTCGTGGTCGAAGGAGGGGAATTCCTCATAGTCCTCCGGGTCCATCACATTGGAGAACCGCAGGCCGGTGATGCTCAAGGCCGGGTCCCAGCGGGTCAGCTGGATGGCCATCTGCTCCTCAAGATGTTTGACCAGGGAGTACGTGCTTTCCGGCCGGGCGGGGTAGTCCTCATCGACCGGGATGTAGGGAGGGTCGACGTCGAAAGGCAGCCCCAGCACCGTCTCACTGGACGCGTAGACGATTTTCTTGATCCCGGCCCGCCGGGCAGCCTGGAACACGTTGTAGGTGGACTGCATGTTGTTCTCGAAGGTGGCGGCATCCGGGGCATGGCCCGGGGCAGGAATCGCGGCCAGGTGCACCACGGCGTCAAAGCCGGCATGGCGGTCCTCCAGGCCGAGGAACACGTCCACCACCTGGCCGTAGTTGCGCAGGTCCACCTCCGTGAAGCCGCGGCCGCGCACACCGGTGCGGTCCAGGTTGGTCACCTCGTGCCCGTCATCGCTGAGCCGCCGCACGACGTTTCGGCCCAGCTTTCCGCTTCCTCCGGTAACAGCAACTTTCATCAGGAACTCCTCGGGTGGCAGGCTCGGCTGGACGTCATGGTCCGGCCAATGGGGCCGGCACCTGCTCCGGTGCCGGCAATCACCGTTCCACCCTAAGCGGAGGCGGCCGCGGTGCCCAGCCCCGCGTGACTTTCGGCCCTAGGCAGTCCCGGGGGCAGGGGCAAGGCTGGGGACCATGAACGGTGATCAGCGCATTGTCGTGGGTGTGGACGGTTCGGAGTTTTCGACGACGGCGCTCCGCCTCGCCGGGCGCATGTCCACCGCTTTGAACATCCCGTTGGAAGTCATCACCTGCCTGGGAACTTCTGATTTCTTCCTGGCCTCCCACCTGCCCGAGGACAGAACGCCCACCCTCGATGAGCTGGAGGAGACCGCCGAACGCCTCGTGGACCAGGCACTGGAGCGGGCCTTCGGCGAATCGCGTCCGGAAGGACTTAACCGCTCGGTCAAGTTCGGGGCGCCCGCCAAGGTCCTCGTCGAGGAAAGCCAGCACGCCGAAATGCTCGTGGTGGGCCGGCGCGGCAAGGGCGGCTTCCTCCATCAGGTCATGGGCTCGGTGAGCGCGGCCGTCGCGGCCCACTCCCACTGCCCGGTGGTGGTGGTCGGGCCGGAATCGGACGACCCCAGGGGCCGGACCAGCGCATGAGGTCCCTCGCGTGAGCGGTCAGCACGTCCCCGGCCGGTTGCGCGGACCGCTCGCGGCGCTGGCCGCGGCATCGGCGGGCGCAGCCTACGTCCTGGCTGTCCGGCCGCGGCTCCTGCGCTGGGGGGCCACCACCCAGGAGGCCGCCGGCCCGCTCGCCGGGGACGAGATCGTGCCCGCCCCGCGCATGCAAAGCACCCGCGCGATCACTATTGCGGCCCCCGTGGCAGAGGTCTGGCCGTGGCTTGTCCAGATGGGCGCCGGGCGGGGCGGCTTCTACTCCTACGACTGGCTCGAACGCGGCGCGGGTCTGGGCATCCGGAGTGCGGACCGGATTCTCCCGGAGCTGCAGCGCCTGAAAGTTGGCGACGTCGTTCCGCTGTCACCCGACGGCGGCCTTCCGGTCCGGCTCATCCAGTCCGGGGCGGCGCTGGGGCTGGGCGGAACCATCGATCTGCGCACGGGGAGGATGTCGCCGGCAGGGGTCCGTCCCACCGGGCGCCGGCTGGACGTCGGCTGGACGTTCGTGTTGCGACCTGCCGGGCCCCAGGCCACCAGGCTGCTGTCCCGCACCCGCTACGACTTTTCGCCCCTGGCGGAGGGTCTGGCCCTGCGTGCACTGCTGGAACCGGTGCAGTTCCTGATGGAACGGCGGATGCTCCTGGGGATCCGGTCCAGGGCAGAGGGCCGCCGGAGCTAGGGTCCGCGGACTTCGTTGTCCCGGCCTTCCCCGGTTCTGGTCCCCTCAGACACCCGCGCCCCCTCAGACGCCCGCGGCCCGCGCGCCGGCACCGTTCGGCGGCAGCAGGTAGTCGATAAACCAGTCCCGCGCCAGGATGGCCGCCGCCGCGAGCGTGCCCGGTTCTTCAAACAAGTGCGTTGCCCCCTGCACGACGGCGAGCTGGCTGGGACTGCGCATCATCGCCTTCGCCCGGCGGTTCAGTTCCAGGACCTCGTGGTCCAGGCTCCCCACAATCAGGAGCGTGGGCGCCTTGACGGCGGACAACCGCGGGCCGGCGAGGTCGGGGCGGCCGCCGCGGGACACGACAGCCGCGATCCGCGCCGACGGCTCCGACGCCGCCCACAGCGCAGCCCCGGCTCCCGTGCTCGCACCGAAGTACCCCAGAGCGCAGGAGGCCGTGTCCGCCCGGGTGGAAAGCCAGTCCGTGGCCGAGGACAGCCTGCGGGCCAGGAGTTCGATGTCAAAGACGTTGGCGCGGTGGCGCTCCTCCGCCGGCGTCAGCAGGTCCAGCAGCAGCGTGCCGAGACCGGCCTGCTGCAGGACGCCGGCCACGTACCGGTTCCGGGGGCTGTGGCGGCTGCTGCCGCTGCCATGGGCGAACAGCACCACGGCGCTGGCCGGCACCGGAAGGTGCAGCTGGGCCTGGAGCCGCACCCCGCGGGACGGGATCTCCACTTCCTCGTCGACGTCGGCGGCGTTGTCGGCGCGGGTCGCCGTCGAGGTCCAGAAAGGCGGCGGTGCGGCCTCGACGCGTTTGGCCGCAAGATCGAGCAGGCGCAGCACCTCGTCGTCGTCAGTCGGCGAGAAGTCCCGGTAGTGGTATCCGACGGCGGTGAACTGGCGCGGCGTCGCCAGGCAGACCACCTCGTCCGGTTCCGTCAGGTCGGCGAGGGTCTCGGCGGGGGCAACCGGAACGGCCAGGATCACGCGGGCCGCACCCTGTTTGCGGACGACCCGGCAGGCCACGCGGGCGGTGGAGCCGGTGGCGATCCCGTCGTCGACGATCACCGCGATGCGTCCGGTCAGGTCGTGCCGGGTCCGGCCCTTCCTGAACAGGACCACCCGGTTTTCCAGCACGCCGCGTTCGCGTTCTTCGACAGCCTGGAGTTCCTCACCGCTGACCCGCGCATGGGCCAGGACCTCCTCGTCCAGGACTTTGGCGCCGCCTTCACCGATTGCCCCCATGGCGAGCTCGGGCTGGTAGGGAAGCCCAAGTTTCCGCACCACAATCACGTCCAGGGGAGCATCCAGGGCGGCGGCGACTTCGAAGGCCACGGGCACGCCGCCGCGCGGCAGGCCCAGGACCACAATGTCCTGGCCACGCAATTCCGCCAGACGCCTGCCGAGCTGCCTGCCGGCGTCGACCCTGTCTTCAAAGATGCTCATGGGCTATGGCTTTCAAGTCGAAGCGTGGGCCATCGGCCATCAGTCGTGTGCTGCTGAAACTGGTGCGCTCCTACGGGTTCCCCTAACCCGAACAGGACCAGGTGGCCGCTGCCTCCAACTATCCGCCCGCGCCCGAAACCCTGTGAGGGCCTTTGTGCCCGAGTTTGCGTCGACGGCGCCAGCCCGGCCCACGGTGGACGAGCAGCGGCCTGGCCGCCGGGATGCTGAAGCGGGCGGCCCGGCGGGCAATGCGGTGGGTCTGGCCGCGGTGCCGGAGCGCCGCCGGCCCGCGTGAGACAGGCTGCTGGGCGGCCCGGGAGTAGAACCAGACTTTCGCTATTTCCACCAGCACCAGGTACACCACTGCCATCCCGAGCAAGGCGAGGAAGAACGGCACAGGCAGCGGATCGAAGCCCAGCACGCCGGCCAGGGGCGAGAACGGCAGGTATACCCCGAGGGCCACCACGCCCAGGGAGGCCCCGACCAGGCCCAGCGACGGCCTGCTCCGGAAGAAGGGCACGCGCCGGGTCCTGATGACGAAGATGATCAGCGTCTGCGTCACGATGGACTCGATGAACCAGCCGGCCCGGAATTCGCCCGGAACCGCGTCGAAGACGAAAAGCATGAGGGCGAAGGTCGCGAAGTCGAAGATGGAGCTGATGGGGCCAAACAGGAACATGAAACGCCGGATGAAGCCGATGTCCCAGTGCGATGGGGCCACCAGCTGTTCCTTGTCCACCCGGTCGCCCGGAATGGCCAGCTGGCCGGCATCGTAGAGCAGGTTGTTGAGCAGAATCTGGCCCGGCAGCATCGGCAGGAAACTCAACACCACGGAGGCCGTGGCCGCGCTGAACATGTTGCCGAAGTTGCTGGACGTGCCCATGAGAACGTACTTGATGGTGTTGGCGAAGATCCGCCGGCCTTCCATGACGCCCTCGGCCAACACCCCCAGGTCTTTGTCGAGCAGCACGACGTCGGCGGCGTCCTTGGCGACGTCGGTGGCGCTGTCGACCGAGATGCCGATGTCCGCGGCATGCAGTGCAAGGGCGTCGTTGACGCCGTCGCCCATGAACCCGACGGCGCCGCCGCTTAGCCGCAGCAGCCGGATGATCCGAGCCTTCTGTTCCGGCGACACGCGGGCGAAGATGCTCGCCTCCCGTGCGGCGGCGGCCAGCTCCGGATCGGACATGGCCTCCACGGCAGCGCCGCTGAGCGTCCCGCCGGAGAGCACGCCGAGTTCGTCACAGACCTTTTCGGCGACCCTGGCGTTGTCGCCGGTGGCGATCTTGACCGTAATGCCGAGCGCTTCGAGCTGGTCAAGGGAGGCCCGTGCATTGGCTTTGGGCCGGTCCAGGAAGATGAGGAAACCGGCAAGGACCAGATCCTTCTCGTCGGGCGGCGTCAGGTCCTCCAGGCCGCCCGCGGGTCGCGTTCCGACAGCCACCACCCGGGATCCGGCGTCGAACTGCTTGTCCAGCATCGCCTGCACGTCCGCCGGCGTGCCCACGCAGAGGGCCAGGACATCTTCCGGCGAGCCTTTTGTGATGATGCGGGCAGGTCCGTTCGCTTCGCGCACCAGCACGCTGGTCCGGCGGCGCTGGTGGTCGAAGTCTATGACGTCCAGCCGTTCGTAGCGCTCCGGCCGGAAGCCCGCCGCGTCGGGTGATTCCCAGAGTGCGGCATCCAAGGGGTTCAGGCCAACCGTAGAGAGCCTCGCCTCGGCGTATTCGGCCTCTGTCGCCAGCAGTCCGAGCGTGAGCAGCTCAGCGGGCTCGATGCCCGCGCCGACGGGCAGCGCGGCGGTGAAGCTGATCCGGCCCTCGGTCAGCGTCCCGGTCTTATCCGTGACCAGGATGTCCATGTCGCCCAGGTCCTCGATGCAGACCAGGCGTTTCACCAGGACCTTGCGCCGGGCCAGTTGCCGGGTGCCCGTGGCCAGGCTGGTGCTGACCACCGCGGGCAGCAGCTGCGGAGTGATGCCGACCGCGATCGCCAGGGAGAACAGCAGGGATTCGATCACGGGCCGGTGCAGCAGCAGGTTTGCGACGAAGATGAGCGAGCTCAGTCCGATGGCCACCTGCAGCAGCAGGAAGGAGAACCGTTTGAGGCCCAGCTGGAACTCGGTCTGCGGCTGCCGTTCGCCCAGGCCCAGTGCAATCCGGCCGAATTCCGCCCGGCCTCCGGTGGCGACCACCACCGCCGTGCAGCTGCCGGACTGGAGCACGGTCC
Source organism: Arthrobacter sp. P1_A5 (assembly GCF_056406825.1). NCBI lineage: Bacteria > Bacillati > Actinomycetota > Actinomycetes > Micrococcales > Micrococcaceae > Arthrobacter > Arthrobacter sp. P1_A5. The sequence continues at coordinate 28,158 of NZ_JBFTZL010000014.1, forward strand.
CCATGAAGACGCAGCTGGTCAGGTCCGCCAGCGGGGCATCCTGCGGCACGGGCGCAGGATCCTTGGCGACCGGCAGCGATTCCCCGGTCAGGATGCTTTCATCACACAGGAGATCTTTGGCCGTCAGCACCCGCATGTCCGCCGGAATGATCGCGCCGATCCCCAGGTGGACGACGTCGCCGGGCACCAGCGCGGTGACGTCGATTTCGCCCGGACTTCCGTCGCGGACGACGACGGCGCGGTGCGTGACGCGGGAATGCAAGGCCTCCGCAGCGCGTTCGGCCCGGTATTCGTTGCTGAACCCCAGCCCGACGCTGACCAACAGGATCACGCCGATGACGATCGCGTTCGTGGCGTCCCCGAGAAACAGTGAAAGCCCGGCGGTGATGAGCAGGAGGAGCAGGATGGGGCTGGCCAGCTGCCGGCCCAGCACCGACCACCCGCTGGCCATGTGGGTCCGCACCGCATTCGGCCCTATTTCCGTCAGGCGCCTGCCCGCTTCGGCACCCGTCAGTCCGTTCCCGCCCGAGCCCAGCTCGTCCAACACGGCGGCAACGGGCCGGCCCGCGGCGCGGGCGATCGCCAGCGGGGCGGAGGGTGAGTCCTTGACGTCCAGCTCTGGCATACGGAATCCGTTCGCGACATTTCGCCTAAGGCACAGCTTATGCCCGGGACGAACGGTTCAGGAGCCGTCGGGTCCGGAGCCCGTGTGGAACCTGCGTTTCCCGGATGTATATACTCTCCCGGTACGGTTTTGCAGCGAGCCGTTGGATTGTTCTTCGATCCGGCCGCTGCCGTATCCGCCCCTTGCCGCGGTGGGAAGCACAGCCGGGTCGTCTTGACCTGAGTGAAACGGCACAACAGATAAGTGGTCAGCGAGTCAACCGCAAATTCAATAAACCAGCAGCTGCATGAACTGGTGCTCAGCAGCTCCGACGTCGAGGATTTCCTCTGGGAGCTGGCCCGCGTATCCGCGCGCAGCCTGTCCGAGCCAGGGGACGAGATCCTGTGCGGCATCACGCTCCTTCGGGAAAAGAAGGCGGCCACCGTCGCGAGCAGCAGCCCCGCCGCGCAGGCCATGGACGAAATCCAGTACACCTTCGGTGACGGCCCTTGCATGACGGCTTCCCGGGAACAGGTAACCGTCCACGTTGAGGACCTTGAACTCGATGGCCGTTGGCCGGAGTACGCCGCGGCGGTGCGGGGGCACGGCTTCCGGTCGATCCTGGCGCTGCCGTTCCTGCTGGAAGGCGAGACCCGGGCCGCCCTGAACCTCTATTCGCACCGGCCGGGCCGGTTCGATCACCGCGCCACGGAGCTGGCCCGTGACTTCGTCCACCAGACCTCCATGGCCCTGCGCCTCGCCGTCCGGTTCGCGCACAGCAGCGATACAGCCGCCAACCTCAAGGCCACCCTGGAGACGCGGACCGTGATCGACGTCGCCGTCGGCATCATCATGGCGCAGAACCGCTGCAGCCAGGACGAGGCGTTCGAGCTCCTGAAGTCGGCCTCGAGCGCCCGGAACATCAAGCTCCACGCCGTCGCGGCCGGCGTGGTTGAGTCACTCGGGCAGGGCCCCACCCGGACCCACTTCGACGTCTAACCCCGGCCCCGGGCAGCCAGTGCGGTCAGGCCGGGCTTCCGGGCAGCGGCTCGCCCGCCGCCGCGCCAAGGCCCGTGAACGCCAGAATGCCGTCCCGCACTTCGAGTGCCCGGTTGTGCTGGACGACGTGACCGGTTCCCTGCACTTCCAGCAGCCGCCCGCGGCTGGCGAGCCCGGCCAGCCGGCGGCACCAGTCTGCATCCGCGATGGGGTCGTTGGCGCCGCGCACCACGAGGACCGGTGCGCTGACGCCGGCGATCTTCTGTTCCATGGGGTACTCCTTCATGACCTGCAGGGTCTTCAAGTACCAGGAGGGACCGCAACGCAGGTAGTCGGTGAAAACCAAGGCGTTCGAGGAGGGGCTCTCGTAGAACAGGCAGTCACGGCCCAGCGCCAGGGCCATCTGTGCCACGGATCCGTGCCTGGGGTCCACCACGGGACCCATCAGCACCACATTCGAGATCTGTTCCGGCTGCTGAAGGGCCGCCTCCAGGGCCATCTGTGTTCCCATTGAGTGCCCCACCAGCACTATTTCCGCAACGCCCAGCTGTTCCATGGCGCCGAGGATGTAACGGGCGTGGTCGGCAATGGACAGCTGGTACGCGGGCTTGGGTGTGGCGCCGAATCCCGGCAGGTCGATGGAGTAGGTCTCCATCGACCCGGCCAGGAGCCGGTGCAGCCGGCGCAGGTAGCGGTGTGACGCGCCGATTCCGTGGATGAGCACGACGGCGGGCGCGGACCCGCCGGCCATTTCGCGCGAGGCGAAGACGTGGCCGGCGTGGCCCGCGGCTGAAATCTCCAGGCGGACCGGACCGGTCATGCTGTGAACGACCGCGGCGGGGAGCACGGGTACAGGAGGGACCGCGTGGCAACTGCCGGGGTCATGAAGGGCTCGTTTCGTCGCCGGGTGGTCAGCCCAGTCTAGTAAGCCTGCTGGCTAGAACCCTGACGCCGTGCGGGGCAGCCGGCCCTTCAGGATGATCCGGCGGATCAGTTGTCCCGCTTGTCCCGCTCCTCGAACTCCTCATCGAGGTCATAGTGCCGGAACTCCGTCTCCGGATTCGGCTCGCCCTCCACCACGTACTCATAGTCCAGTTGGCGCTCGACTTGGCTGTCGAGGACCTGAAGATCCTTGTCCGGCAACTTGCTGAGATCGTCCGGGAAGTCATCTTCCGGGCTGAGGTGCAGCTTCTCGGTCATTGCATGGCTCCCTTGGCCAGGGGATGGACTCGCGCTTGCACTGTCCTGGCTGCATTCAGGATAGCCCTTACTGCCGGCGCGGCCGAGGGCCCGATTTAGGCGGGCTCGGAGCCGACGTTCACCAGCCAGTCCACGCCAAACCTGTCCTTGCACATGCCGAAGACGTCGCCCCAGGGTGCCTTCTCCAGCGGCATGGCGACTGTGCCGCCATCGGCCAGCTTGTCGAAGTAGCCGCGGAGCTCAGCTTCGTTGGATCCGCTCAGGGACACGGAAAAGTTGTTGCCCGCGGTGTAGTCCATGCTGTTGGGCGTGTCCGCGCCCATCAGCACCATGCCGGCGTCCGTCCTGAGCTGGGCATGCATGATTTTCTCCTGCTCCGCCGGGTCTTCGCTGGCGTGGTATTCGGCGAAGGTACTCATGGTCAGTTCCCCGCCGAACACCGACTGGTAGAAGGTCATGGCATCTTTCGCGTTGTCGCGGAAGCCGAGGTAGGGATTGAGCGTAGTCATGTCCGAAACTCCTTGCTGTTGGGGGCGCCGGCCGGGCGGCAACGACGACGGTGCACGGTACAGGGCATATCCTGCCGCAAAACCAACAGCGTGGGTAGGTGTCCGGCCGCGGAACCGGGCAGCCCGGGACTAAGCAGGTGAACGGCCGGCCGAGAGCGTCCGGCGGCGGCCGGTGCCGCCGTCGGACGCTGCGGCGGGATTGCGGCTACGGCGTCTGGCCTGCGTGCTCGCCTTCGGCGATTTCCTCAAGGAGTTTGGCGTTGAAGGCCGGAAGGTCACGCGGGCTGCGGCTGGTCACCAGGCCCTGGTCCACCACGACCTCCTCGTCAGTCCAGATCGCGCCGGCATTCTTCAGGTCCGTCTGCAGCGTGTGGTAGGAGGTCAGGTTCCTGCCGCTGACCACGCCGGCGTCGATGAGCAGCCACGGGCCGTGGCAGATGGCGGCGACGGGCTTGTGCTGCTCGAAGAAGGCACGCGTGAACGCCTGGGCCTCCTTGTCGACTCTGAGGTGATCGGCGTTGACCACGCCGCCGGGGATGACCAGGGCGTGGAAATCGGCGGCGTCGGCCCGCCCCACGGCGAGGTCGACGGCGAACCGCTGCCCCTTTTCGGTGCCGTCATAGCCCTGCAGCTCTCCGCTCTTCGGCGAGACCAGGGTTGGCACGCCGCCGGCTTCCTTGACGGCATCCCACGGGCTGGTCAGCTCCACTTGCTCCACACCGTCCGTCAGCAGGAACGCGACTTTCTTGCCGGAAAGATTGTGCTCTGACATGTGTCCTCCTCGTGCCGGGCGCGGGCCGGGCAAAATTCGTTCAGTGCCGGCGCCAGCGCAGTGTCCCACTTGGTTTGCAGACCTAACTCTAGAAAGCCGCCAAGTCGTAAGCAAGCTGATGATGCATTGCAGGGACCCCGCCGGCACAGGACGGGAAGCTGAGAGAATGGGCCCATGGAAGTCGCTTTCGGGCTGCTGGCCCTCGTCGCCATCGTCTGTGCCTGCAGCGCACTGGGCCAAAGGATCAACATCTCCGTCCCCCTGCTGCTGGTGCTGGCCGGCGTGGTGTGCTCGTTCCTGCCGTTCGTTCCGACCATCGAGCTGAACCCCGAAATCGTTCTGGTCGGGCTGTTGCCGCCGTTGCTCTATGCGGCGGCGCTGCAGACCTCGCTGTTCGATTTCCGTTCCAACCGCCGCTCCATCGGCCTGTTGTCGGTCGGCTACGTCATTTTCGGCACCGTCAGCATCGGGCTGGTGGTCGCCTGGCTGTTTCCCGAGATCCCGCTGGCGGCCGCCATGGCCCTGGGCGCCGTCGTCGCGCCCCCGGACGCCGTGGCTGCGACGGCGATTGCGCGAAAGGTGGGCATGCCCCGCAGGGTTGTCACCATCCTGGAGGGCGAATCGCTGGTCAACGACGCCACGGCGCTGGTCTGCCTGCGTGCTGCCATCGCCGCGATCGCCGGAGCTGTCTCCGCCGCGGAGATTGCCGGCGGCTTCGTCCTGGCGGCCGGCGGGGGCGTGGCGGTGGGCGTTGCCGCGGCCTTCGTGCTCACCGCGCTCCGCAAGCGGATCCGCAACGTGGCCATCAACACTTCCACGTCCCTGATCGCCCCGCTTGTGGCCTACCTCCCGGCGGAAGCGATCCACGCCTCCGGCGTCCTGGCCGTCGTCGTCACCGGCCTGATCATGGGGACCAAGGCGCCGTCCATGCCAAACGGGGCGGCCCGGCTGAGCCAGCGCAGCAATTGGCACACGGTCCAGTTCCTGCTGGAGAACTCCGTTTTCCTCCTGATCGGGCTGCAGGTCCGGACCATCATCGAGGGCGTCCGGGATGACTCGCTGGGGCCGGAACGGATCTGGTTCGGCTGTGCCGCCGTGCTGCTGGCCGTGCTGGTCCTGCGTCCGGTCTGGGTCTTCCCCGCAACATACCTGCCGCGGCTCATTCCCGTGGTCCGGCGCAAGGATCCCGCGCCGCCCTGGCAGTTTGCGGCGATTGTCTCCTGGGCCGGCATGCGCGGCGTGGTGACGCTGGCCGCCGTCCTGGTCCTGCCGGCGGAGCTGGAGCACCGGTCGGTCCTGATCCTGATGGCCCTCGTGGTGGTGGCCGGCACGCTGACCCTGCAGGGTTTCACGCTCCCGGCCCTGGTCCGGCTGCTGCACGTGAAGGGACCGGACCCGCGCGAGGACGCGCTCAACGAGGCGTCGCTGATGCAGATGGCGACGGCGGCGGGCGTGCAGCGGCTCCAGGAACTGCGTTCGGACGCCGATCCCCCCGAAGTCGTGGCGATGCTGAAACGGCGCACCCAGGAGCGCGGGCTGGCCGCATGGGAGCGGCTGGGCCGGCCGGCCGCCGAAGCCGCCACCCCCAGCCAGCGGTACGCCCAACTCCGGCTGGCGATGCTGGACGCCGAGCGCACCAAGGTCCTCGAGCTGCGGCGCGGCGGCGGATACGCGCACGAGGTCCTGGTCAACGTCCTTGACCGCCTCGACGTCGAAGAGTCCATGCTGGACGCCGCACTGGAAGAACCGGACGGCGGCAGCGGCGGCGAGGGAATCGCCCGGCCCCGCGGCGTTTGTCCGCACCTGGAGTCCGCCCCGGATCTCACCGTCCCGTCTGGTCCCTTCTGTGAGGCGTGCGAACGGGAGGGGACGACGACGGTGCATCTGCGGATGTGCCTGCAGTGCGGCAACGTGGCCTGCTGCGATTCATCGCCGGGAACCCACGCGTACAAACACTTCCAGCTCAGCGGCCACCCCGTCATGCGCAGCGCCGAGCCGGGCGAGGACTGGCGCTGGTGCTACCCGGACGAACTCCTTGGCTAGGCCGCAGACGCCGGACAGCGCCGTCCGGCCCCGGGCCCGGGCGCCCCTGTTCACCGCACCCTCCCCTCCGTAGGCTGGAAGGGGACCTGCTGGAAGTGGACCCTGCGAAGAGAAGGCGGGCCGCCGCCGTCGGACGAAAAGAGGACACCGTGGACAACCAAGACATCCTGGAGCGCATCAAGGACCTCGTGGAGGAGGAACACGGCCTCCGCGAAGGCTCAACCCAGTCTGGCGGGACCGGAAGCCCGGACATCCTCCGGCTGCAGCAGGTGGAAGAACAGCTGGATCAGTGCTGGGACCTGCTCCGCCAGCGGCGCGCGAAAAGAGACTATGGCGAGAATCCTGACGAGGCGGAAGTGCGGCCGGTCAGCGAGGTCGAAGGCTACCAAAGCTAGCCCCCGGCCCTGACCTGACAGGCAGGCAGGCGGGCAGGCAGTCCATGCTGATCGCGCTGCTGGGAGACGTCATGCTGGGCCGGCTGGTGAACCGGCACCTGGCAGCGGCCGGGCCTGCCTATCCGTGGGGCGACACGCTGGCGGTCCTGGAGCAGGCCGATGTCCGCGTCGCCAACCTCGAGTGTGTCCTGGCGGCCGGCGGCGAGCCCGAGCCCGGCAAGATCTTCCATTTCCGCTCGGACCCGAAGAATGTGGCCAGCCTCCTCGCAGCCGGGATCGACGTCGTCTCGCTCGCCAACAACCACGTCCTGGATTTCGGCCAGGACGCGTTCGGGGAGATGCTGCCGGCGCTGGACGGCTGCGGCATCCTCCATGCCGGGGCCGGCCCCGACCTGGAGTCCGCCCGCCGCCCGTCCGCGTGGCGCGTGGGCGCCGTCGCCGTCGGATTCATTGCCTTCACGGACAACGAGCCCGGCTGGGAGGCGGGCACCGCGGCTCCCGGGGTCTACTACGTCCCGGTGGAGGATGTTTCCGTTGATGAGGGCGGCCGGCGGGACGGCCGGCGGGACGGACTGCTGGAACTGGTCGCCAGGACCAAGGCCCGCGTCCAGGTCCTCATCGTGTCAGCCCATTGGGGCGGCAACTGGGGCCACGACGTCCCGGCCGGGCACCAGGACCTTGCCCGGGACCTCATCGAGGCCGGGGCCGACGTCGTGTTCGGCCACTCGCCGCACATATTTCGCGGCGTCGGCATCCACCGGAACCGTCCGATCATCTTCAGCGCCGGGGACTTCATTGACGACTACGCTGTGGACCCGGTCGAGCGCAATGACCAGTCGTTCGTGTTCATGCTCGACACCGACGCCGGCGCACCCCGAACGCTTCGGCTGTATCCCACGATCATCGCCGGATTCCAGGCGCGCCTGGCCCGCGAATCGGCACCCGGCATTGCCGCCCGGATGCAGCGGCTGAGCGGTCAGTTGGGCACGCTGGGCTACTGGAACGCCTCCGGCCGCTGCCTTGAGATTCCGCTGGACAGGCCGGCGTTCTAAATCACAGGTTCTGGAATGCAGACCCAAGGTTGGTCAAAGATCCCCCTGTTACCGTTCCGTCAGGCCGTGTCATCCGGCGGGCCGGATTTGAAAGGGGACAGCATCATGGGCGAACACGCCATGACGCCTCAGCAAGCCCGGATGGCACCGTTCTACTGGCCGCGATGGATCGTACTCATCATGGTTGTGGGGATGGTCGCGGTCTTGGCCCCAATTATCATCATCTCCGGATCAGCCACCGCGACGGCGCCGGCCAAGGGGAACTACGTGCCGCAGACGCGCACGTACTTCATCGGCGCGGATGAGGTCGACTGGAACTACGCGCCGACCGGCAGTGACCAGATCACGGGTGAGCCGTTCGACGAAACCGCCGCCGTCTTCACTCAGCAGGGACCGCAACGCATCGGCAGCACCTACATCAAGTCCCTGTACCGGGAGTACACCAATTCCTCATTCAGGACGCTCAAGCCCCGGACCGCTGCCGATCGGCATCTAGGCATGCTGGGGCCGGTCATCCGCGCCGTCGTCGGAGACACGATCAAGGTGGTCTTCAAAAACAACCTGGACCGCCCCGTCTCCGTGCATACCCACGGCGTCTTCTATGACAAGGGCAGCGAAGGTGCCCCGTACAACGACGGGACCAGCCCGGCAGATCACCGGGACGACGCTGTCGCCCCGGGGACCGTTTACACCTATAGCTACAAAGTTCCGGACCGTGCCGGCCCCGGCCCGATGGACGGCAGTTCCGTAATGTGGATGTACCACTCGCACACGGATGAAGTTGGCGATGACTACGCCGGCCTGGTTGGTCCCATGGTCATAACGAAGGCCAGCGCCGCGCGCACGGACGGCACCCCGGAGGATGTGGACCGCGAATTTTTCGTGCAGTTCAAGGTCAGCGACGAGAACGCCAGCCCATACCTGCAACGCAACATCACCAGGTTCGCCGGGGACCCGGCTTCGGTGGACCCGGGCAATGAAGAGTTCGGGGAGAGCAACTTGATGCACTCCGTCAATGGCTACGTCTTCGGCAACCTGCCACTGGACGCCATGACCATGAAAAAGGGCGAACGGGTCCGCTGGTACCTTATGGGCATGGGCACTGAGGTGGACCTGCACACCCCTCACTGGCACGGCAACACCGTGACGGCCCTGGGAATGCGCACCGATGTAGTGAGCTTGCTCCCGGCGACCATGGTGACGGCCGACATGGTCCCTGACGACCCCGGCACGTGGCTGTTCCACTGCCACGTCAACGATCACATCAGCGCCGGAATGCTGGTCCGCTACCGGATAACCAACGCATCGGCCCCCCGCAACGGCAACAGCGTCCACTCCGGCCACACGTCGTAACCGGAAATTCGTCGCGCCGGTGGCCCCCGGCGCGTCCTGCGTCCGGCGGCCACATGCGGTCCTGTTTACATTCCTGAAACATGCCGGTCACGCGAACTTCACGCCGTCGCGATTCCCGTAACGTGCCCGCAACTTTTCACCTCACTGCCGGAAACATGGCTCCGCGAGGATTAAATCCGGATCGGGGGGCCGGCGGCGACGTGTCCCGGTACGGAAGACTGACGAGAAGGGACCCGCCGGTGGAGCTCACTGCTGGAAGCGTCTGGATGATTGTGTCGGCAGCGATGGTTCTGCTGATGACCCCGGCCCTGGGCCTGTTTTACGGCGGGATGACCCGGGCCAAGGCCTCGCTCAACATGATGATGATGAGCTTCGTCTCGGTGGGGATCGTCGGCGTGGTGTGGGTCCTCTGGGGCTACTCGATGAGCACCGGGCAGGGTGTCCTCGGCGTGTTCGGCAACCCGTTCGCGAGCTTCGGCCTGAGCAGCCTGATCGGTTCGCCGGACCTGATCAAGGCCGGCTACAGCGCCACTTTTGCCATCCTCACCGTGGCCCTCATCAGCGGCGCCATCGCGGACCGCGCGAAGTTCACCTCCTGGGCCCTCTTCGTCCCCATCTGGATCACCCTTGTGTACTGTCCCCTGGCCTTCATGGTCTGGGGCGGAGGCCTCATGAGTGCCGGCGGCGCCGTAAGTGCCGTCTTCGGCCAGGTCATCGACTTCGCCGGCGGCACCGTAGTGGAAATCGCGTCCGGAACCGCGGCGCTGGTCCTGGTCCTGATCCTGGGCAACCGGCACGGCTTCGGCAAGGACCCCGGCCACCGCCCCCACAACATCCCCTTCATCATGCTCGGCGCGGGCATCCTGTGGTTCGGCTGGTTCGGTTTCAACGCCGGCGCCGCCACCACCGTGGAGCAGGCCGGCCTGATCTGGGTGAACACCCTGGCCGCCCCTGCCGCAGCCATGATCAGCTGGCTGGTGACGGAGAAGGTCCGCCACGGACACCACACCTCCTTGGGCGCGGCGTCCGGCGCCGTCGCCGGCCTGGTGGCGATCACGCCGTCGTGCGCCAACATCAGCCCGCTCGCCGCGCTGGGCCTTGGGTTCGTGGCCGGTGCGGCCTGCGCCGTGTTCGTGGACCTGAAATTCAAGTTTGGCTTCGATGACTCGCTCGACGTCGTCGGCGTCCACCTCGGCGGCGGCCTGATCGGCACGCTCGCCCTCGGTTTGATTGCGCTCCCGGTGGACGGTGCCGGCGGCGGGCTGTTCTACGGCGGCGGGCTCCACCAGGTCATCGCGCAGGCCGTAGCCGTCCTCATCACGGTGGCCGTTTCCGGCCTCGGGACCGCGGTGATCGGACTTGCCATCCACAAGACGCTGGGTTTCCGGGTCAGCCGCGAGGACGAACTCGCCGGAGTCGACCGGTCCGAGCACGCCGAGACCGCGTATGCCTTTGCCGAACTGGGTTTCAGCCGGTTCAACCCGTTCGGCCGCCACACCGGTGCGGCCCACGCCGCGACATCGGCCCAAGCGGCGACGTCGGCCCACGCGGCCGGCCGGGCACCGGAAAACGCATCCGCACGCGCAAAGGAAGACAGCCTCGTTTGAGCAGGCTGCCGGGGCCGGCTCAAGTTTTTCCAAAGGGCCCGGGTGTAAGACGCGGTCGGAGGCTTAAGATATGGGCGGGGGGCACTCGAATTAGCGAACTCGCTTAATGGGAGGCCACGATGTTCAGCCAAGCCAGCCGCAAGGCATCAAAACCGAAGCTAACATCGGTGGCGCGGACCCCGCGCAGACACCGGCGCAGCTCCCTTCCCAGACCGGACACATTTTGGTTCGGGCGCGGGCTGGCCTCGCTGGCGGCCTTTGCCCTGGCGGCTGGCGGCGGCCTGGTGGCGGCAGCCCCTTCGAACGCCGTCAACCCGGCACAAAACTACATCGTGGTGCTCAAGGACGGGGTCGTGGACGCCGGAGCGGCGGCAGCCGCCCAGCAAAGCGCCTACGGATTCACGGCATCGAAGGTCTACCGCAACGCTGTGAACGGTTACTCTGCCAACCTGACGGCGGCCCAGGCGCAACGCGTCCAGGCCGACCCCAACGTCGACTTCGTCACGGCGGGCCGGACCTTCCAGCAACCGCGGGATCTTGGAACCGCGGCCACCCAGGAGACGCCGTTGTGGCGCAAGCGGATCGCCGGAACCAGCTCAGACGTCCGGAAGGCCCTCGACCGGGGGCCAAGCCGGATCAACGTCAACGTCGCAGTGATCGACAGCGGCATCGATGCGACCCACCCGGACCTGAACGTCAAGGGCGGCGTTGACTGCCAGTCCGGCTCCCCCGTCGATGTGACCCCCGTTGACGTCCTGGGGCACGGAACATTCGTCGCGGGCGTAATCGGCGCCCGGAACAACCGCCTGGGCGTCATCGGGACCGCCCCGGGCACTCCGCTCTGGTCTGTCCGTGTGGTTGACGACGCCGGCCTGATCTCCGAGGAAAGCCTGATCTGCGCGATTGACTGGGTGACCTCGACGCGCAAGGACCATGACGACAGCAACGACATCGCCGTGGCCAACATCAGCATCGCCGGCGGCGCCGCGGACACACCCAACTGCGGCAAGGGCACGGACCCAATGCACTACGCCATCTGCCGCTCGGTCCGGGCCGGTGTCACCTATGCCGTCGCGGCCGGCAACGCCGGTGAGGACTTCGCCAACACCGTGCCGGCCACGTACGACCAAGTACTGACCGCCACCGCGATGGGCGATTTCGACGGAAAGTCCGGCGGGGATGCCGCCCCGATCTGCGGCCCCGACGACTTTTCGAAGTACGGGCAAAAGGATGACCAGCCGGCGTTCTTCTCCAACTTCGCCACCACTAGTGACGACAAGGCCCACACGGTCGCCGGCCCCGGCGTGTGCATGCTCTCCACCTGGCCCGGCGGCTACAACGTAAGCAACGGCACCAGCTTCGCCAGCCCGGCCGTGGCAGGGTCCGTGGCCCTCTGCATCAGCCAGAAGGCCTGCACGGGTTCAGCCGAGCACGTCATGGAGCAGTACCTGGACCTGACAAAGTCGTACTCGAAGCGGCACCACGACTACGGCTTCGGCGGCGATCCCATCCACCCGATCTCGGGGCAGTACTACGGATACCTGACCCAGACGGTGAGCTTCTGACGCTGCGGCGGTGAGGAATCCGGCGGCGCAAGTCGCCGCGCCAGCGGCCCTCGGCGAGTCTCAGCCGAGGGCCCAGCCGGGTTTCAGCCCAGCCGCGTTTCAGCCCAGCAGCGGGTTTCAGCCGAGCAGCCGGCGTTCATAGGCGAAGGCCACCAGCTGGAGCCGGGTCCCGAGGCCCAGCTTGCCCAGCACGCTCCTGAGGTGTGTCTTGACCGTCGCCTCGGATACGAACAGGCTTCCGGCGATCTCACCGTTGGCCAGCCCCTTGGCCGCGAGTAGGAAGACGTCCCGTTCCCGGGCAGACAGCACCTCCAGCGCGGACAGGTCCGGTCCCCCGGCCGGCACGGTCCGGGCGGCATGCTGGAACAAATCCTGCACTGATCCCGGCGCAATCACGGAGTACCCGGAGTACACCGTCCGGATCGCGGCGAGCAGGAACTCCGGTTCGGCGCTCTTGAGCAGGTAGCCGCTGGCCCCGGCGTGCACGGCGTCAACCACCGCCTGGTCCCGGTTGAACGTCGTCAGGGCGATGATCTTCGGCGCGCCGGTGCCTGCGGCCTCCGCCTGCCGCACGATCCGCCGTGTGGCGCCGACGCCGTCAAGGACCGGCATGCGCAGGTCCATGAGCATCACGTCGGGGCACCGTTCGACGGCGAATGCCGCCGCCTGCGCGCCGTCGCCGGCTTCCCAGGCCATCGCCATGTCGGGTTGGCTCTCCACCAGCATCCGGATTCCCGCCCGGAACAGGGCCTGGTCATCGACAATCGCCACGGTAATGGCCGCCCCGGCATCAGCCACGGTCGCCGGCTTCGGCCAGCGGCATTCCCGGGCGCGCTGCAGGGCTTCCCGCGGGAACCAGGTCCGGCTCCGCGCTGGCGGCGGCAGCGTCGGCCTCGGACGTCCTTGTGCCGTAGGGGATAAAGACGGTCACCCGGTACTGCTCGCCATCCGGGCCGGACGTCATCCAGCCTCCTGCGAGGTGGGCGCGTTCCCGCATCCCGGCGAGGCCGCGGCCCACCCGCGTTTCGGCGGCGGGGTCCGGGCTGTCCCTGCCGGTGGTCTCCGGGATCCCGGAGGCCGCGTGCAGGGTCAGCCCCGGGCCGCTCCAGTCCAGGTGCAGCCGCACCGCGGTGCCGCGGCCGCCGTGTTTCAGGGCGTTGGTCAGGCATTCCTGGATGATCCGGAATACGGCGAGCTGCTGCCCGGCGGAGAGCTCGGCGGGCGTGCCGGACTCGCTTTGTTCGATCTCGAGGCTGCCCTGCATGCGCGCCACGAGGGGCCCGACGTCGCTGAGCCGGGGCTGGGGCGTGACCATGCCGTCGTCGTGCACCCCCTCGATGACGCGCTGCGCGTCCACCAGGGCGCTCCGGGCCGACGTCGCGATGTTCTCCAGGGCGTTTAGCACTGACCTCGGCTGGTCCTTGCTCAGGTAGCGGGTGCCATCCGCCTGCGCCGCGATCACGGCGAGTGAGTGGGCCAGGACGTCGTGCAGGTCCCGGCCGATCCGGGTCCGTTCCTGCTCCACGATCAGGTCCACTTCGGCTTCCCTGAGGCTGGTCTGGGCGATGGTCCTGGCCTGGAACAGGCTGCCGCGTTCCTGGTACATCGCCAGCAGAAGTCCGACGGCGGCGCAGGCTGCCGCGATCACCAGCAGCAGCGAAAAGAGTTGCCAGCCGTAGGCTTGAAAGGTCCACCGGTCGCCCATGTACAGCGGAAGGAACCAGCCGACGCCGTTGCCGTAGCGCCAGGACAGCATCAGGAAGGCCATGGCGCCGGCGAACACCACGTTGGCGGCCGCGGCGATGAAGCGTGTCCTTCGCCGGGCCGTCCATTGGATGAAGGCCAGGGACACGAACGCCCCGAGGTAGATGGCCCAGTGGTTGGCGTGCATCGCGGGAATGGCGTACCCCAGTTGGCCCGCGAGCAGCCCTGCCGTGAATCCGAGCGACGCGTAGGGCTTCCAGGCGGCGCAGGCAATCGCTGCCGTCATGAGGATCAGCGGCCACGTCCCCTCCCAGGTGTGGAGGCCCGGGCCCATCCGCCCGGCCTCGGCCACGCACCACAGCGTGAAGAAGAGAACGGCCGCCGCGGGGGCGCCCCAATGCCGCAAAACTTTCAGTAGTGGTTCCATGCTGTCACCCTATCCACGGCGGCTGTCACAGGCAGGTCACATCCGGCCGCGCTCCACCTTGGGGCCAGAAGATTCATCTTTCGAGCCAGCCCTCCGTCGATAGCGGGCGTAGTATGGCGGCCATGACCAAGGCAGCGGTTGAGGTCACAGCTCCCGCCGAAGCGGTGCCGTACTCCGTGCTGGACAGCGTGTTCTTCGTGGTGGGCGGCGTTGCGGCTGTGTGGCTGACCGTGCTGCTGGTGCAGTTGAGCTTCGAATGGGGCTGGGCGCAGGTCTGGTTCCTCTTCATCTTCTGGGCCCTGCTCGCCTATCTGGTGCTTCCCCGTCTGCACCGGATCCTGACCCGGCTCTACGTTCCGGACTACTTCATCGGCCGGGCGCGCACCAGCGACGGGCTGCTGGGTGATCCCGTGAACATAGCCCTGCTGGGATCGGAACCGCAGATCCATGGCGTGATGCGGTCCGCGGGCTGGACAAGGGCCGATGACGTGACCCTGGCCAGCAGCCGGCGGATCGTCTCCTCCACCCTCCTGCGCCGCAGCTATCTCGAGGCCCCGGTCAGTCCGCTGTTCCTGTTCGGCCGCCAGCAGGATTTTGCCTACCAGCAGGAAGTCGACGGCACCCCGGGCAAACGGCACCACGTCCGCTTCTGGCGGTGCCCGCCCGGCTGGCTGCTGCCGGGC
>NZ_JBFTZL010000015.1:0-42658 GCF_056406825.1 Arthrobacter sp. P1_A5
TCTCACCGGCGCCCGCATCCACCGCGCCGCCGGCACCCTAAGGCGAGGACCCGAATCGGGTTCGAATCGGGTTCGGATTGGGCCCGAATCGGTTCCGAATTGACGCAGATGGCCGGAATGAGGACTTCATTCCGGCCATCTGCGTCAGATCGGCGTCTCGACAGACCGCCACCCGTGAGATCGCTGCCCCGTCAGGTCGGTACTTCCCTTAGATGGCGCTTCCCTTAGATTGGGGCCTCGTTGCGCCGTCGGATGCCGGATACCTGCTGCCGGGCCTTCCATTCATCCGCGGGGATGGTGTACACCATTTCCGTGGCCCGTTCGTCCTTGTTGTGCCACTTGCCACCTGCCGTGATTCCAGGCCCAACCCGGGCCAGTGAATCCGGCACCCGGAGCACCCAGCACCCAGCACCCAGCACCCAGCACCCAGCACCCAGCACCCAGCACGGAGAGGCAACACGATGAGACTAACGCTGACTGAGTTCCTCACGTTGGACGGTGTGGCGCAGGGTCCTGGATCGCCCGAGGAGGATACCAGCGACGGCTTCTCACAAGGAGGTTGGTTCGTCCCCTTCCTTGACGAGGAATTCATCCAGCGGGCGGCGGACTGGCTTGGCGAGGCGGATGCGTTGCTGTTCGGCCGCCGGACCTACGTCAACTTCGCGAGGGACTGGCCGAGAATCACGGACCCTGATGATCCGTTCTCTGAGAAGATGAACGGTTTGCGGAAGTACGTGGCCTCGCAGAGCCTGGCGCAGGCTGGTTGGGCGCCGACGACCATCCTGTCCGGGGACGTCCCCGCACAGGTTGCTGAGTTGAAGAGGCAGCCCGGCAGGGAGTTACAGATCCACGGGAGTGCCCGGCTGGCCCAGTCGCTCCTGGCGAAGGGGCTGATCGACGAACTGAGGCTGGTGATCGCCCCTGTGGTGGTGGGTAACGGCAGGCAACTGTTTCCGCCCGGAGGCGCCCCGGCGGGCCTGCGTCTGGTCGGCAATGAGGCGACGCCGGGCGGACTCGCGATTCTTGTCTATGAGTCGGCAGGGCTTCCGACGTACGGGACCTATGAGCCTGGCTCGTCCGGCACCTGAGGCCCGTGGTTGAGCTTGAGGCCGATGGTTGGGTCGGCCGCTACGCTGCACCCCCCCTTCGTCACCGCGGCCCTCGTCTCCACGGCATCCCTGCCGGCCGGGCAGGGAAGACCGCCCTCAAGGTACTCAGCCGGAGTTGCGCGAGTTCAAGCGCCGGACAAGGTCAGCGGGCCTGCCACTCGTCCGCGAGGATGGCGTACACCACCTCCGTGGCCCATTCGCCCTTGTAGTGCCATTTGTCCACCTGCCGTGATTCCAGGCGCATGCCGAGCCGTTCACAGAGTGCCGCCGAGGCCGTGTTCAGGGCATCGAGCTTGGCGTCGATGCGATGKAAGCCCAGGTCCTCAAAGCCGAGCTTCAGCAGTGCCCGGGCGGCCTCGCTGGCGATGCCCCGTCCCCGCGCCTCCGGGGCCAGGCTCCAGCCGATCTCGGCCTGCCCGCACCCCTCCAGCCACTTCAGCACCACCTCGCCGAGGAGCCCGGGCGAATCCTGGGCCTCAATCGCCAGGGCCACCCAGTCACCCTCCTTCTCGAACTCGAAGTTGGCGTATCGCCCCACCGTTTCCATCGACTGGGTGTAGCTCTTGGCCTCGCGGGGCAGGAACCGGGCGGTTTCCGGGAGCGAGTGGTAGGCATGGAAGGCATCGAGGTCGGCAGCTGCAAAACGCCGCAGCACCAGCCGCTCGGTGCGGATGGGCAGCGGAGGCAGCGGCTTGGGTTCATTCATGTCCCCAACGCTACCCATCCGCTGCTCCGGAAGCGCCGTTTTGCGCGGCCAAAAGGGCGGCTACGGAGCAACGGAGGCCTGCGCGACGACGGCGGCCGTTGCCTCCGCGATCGCCCGTTCCTCGTCGGTGGGGACCACCAGGACCGGCAGGGCCGACGTCGGGGTGGAAATGACGCGGGGTTCCCTGGACCGTTCCCGGTTCAGCCCGGCGTCGAGCTCGACGCCGAGGGCACCGAGCCGCTGCGCCACCAGGTTCCGGAACTGGTGCGAGTTCTCGCCGATTCCGGCCGTGAACACAAGGGCCTTCGCGCCGCCCACGGCCACGTGGTAGCCGCCGATGTACTTCGCGAGCCGGTAGGAGGCGACCGCCAGGGCCATGGCCGCCTTGGCATCGCCGGCTTCCGCGGCCTCGACCACGGAGCGCATGTCGTTGTTGCCGGCCAGGCCTTTGAGCCCGGACTGCCGGTTCAGCATCGAATCCAGGTCCTCGGGTGACCATCCGTTCCGGCCGAGGAAGACCAGGATGGACGGGTCGAGGTCGCCGGATCGGGTGCCCATGACGAGTCCCTCGAGGGGCGTGAATCCCATGGACGTGTCGATTGACTGGCCGCCGCGGATCGCGGTGACCGAGGCGCCGTTCCCCAGGTGGGCGATCACGGCGTCGAACTCCTCGACCGGAACGTCCAGCAGCGCCGCYGACCGGTGCGCAACGTATTCGTGCGAGGTGCCGTGGAAGCCGTAGCGGCGGATCCCATGGTTCGTGTAGAGCTCGTCCGGCACCGCATAGCGCCAGGCGTGCTCRGGCAGGGTGCGGTGGAAGGCGGTGTCGAACACGGCCACCTGCGGCAGTTCGGGCCACTTCTTCGAGATCGCGCGGATGCCAAGGACGTTGGCGGGGTTGTGCAACGGGGCGAGCGGGTTCAGCCGCTCAATGGCCCGGGTGATCTCGTTGTTGACCAGCACCGGCTCGGCGAAGCGCTCCCCGCCGTGCACCACGCGGTGGCCGACGGCATCCAGTACGCGGTCCCCCAAGGCGTCGTGGATGGCGGCGTCCACCTGCTCCAGCGCCTCGGCGTGGTCGCGCGGACCCTCGATCTGGCCGTCGCCTTCACCGCCGGCGCCCATGCCGATCTTCTCGATCAGGCCTTCGGTGAGCACGCTGCCGGCCTCGACGTCGCGCACCTGGTACTTGAGCGAGGACGAGCCGGAGTTGATGACGAGCACGAGCATGGGGCCTCCTAAGCCTTGGCTTCGACGCTACCCGAGGGTGCGCCGGGACTGGCATCACGCCGGAGCCTGGCCGAGCGCTCCGTGGGATCCACTATAAATTGCCGGACCAAATTTGCCGGAACGCCAGTGGCGCCCATCCGTTGCGAAAGCCAGTCCGTTGCGAAAGCCTGGCCGGGCGCCTAGAGTCGGCGGACCAACTGGACAACTCACGAAGGGGATTTCCATGACTGACGACGCGACCCAGCCGGAGAGCACCGAACCAGCGGGCACCGAACCCGCCAGCGGTTCCGGTAAACAGGATCCCACCGGCGTCGTCGGCGCGAACCCGGCCCTGGACGACACAGGAAACCCCAAAGCCGCCGAGGTCGGCGAAGCGCCCGAGGCCCCCGAGAATCTGGAGGACCTGGATCTCACGCCGGCGGGCCTGGCCGATGAGCCGGCCAAGGAGGAAGACCCCGAAAGTCCGGCGAAGCCGGAAAACAGCTGACTATGCGCGGGCAGCCGCAGGTTCCGGCTCGGTAGCGGGMTCCACGGACTGCGCCTGCACGGCGGTGATGGCCACCGTGTTCACGATGTCCTCCACGGTGCACCCGCGCGAGAGGTCGTTAACCGGCTTGCGGAGGCCCTGCAGGACCGGCCCGACGGCGACCGCACCCGAGGACTGCTGCACTGCCTTGTAGGTGTTGTTGCCGGTGTTCAGGTCCGGGAAGATGAACACGGTCGCCTGCCCTGCCACGGACGAGCCCGGCATCTTGGACGCGGCGATGGCGGCGTCGACGGCGGCGTCGTACTGGATGGGGCCTTCAACGGCGAGATCCGGGCGGCGGTCCTTCACGACTTCGGTGGCCTRCCGGACTTTGTCCACTGCTTCCCCGGTCCCGGATCCGCCGGTGGAGTAGGACAGCATGGCCACCCGCGGCTCCACGCCGAACTGGGCTGCGGTCTCGGCTGAGGCCAGCGCGATATCCGCCAGCTGCTCCGCGTTCGGGTCAGGGTTGACCGCGCAGTCGCCGTAGACCAGCACCCGGTCCGGCATCAGCATCAGGAACACCGAGGAGACGATTTTTACGCCGTCCCGCGTCTTGACGAACTCCAGCGCGGGCCGGATGGTGTGGGCCGTGGTGTGCGCGGCGCCGGACACCATGCCGTCCACCACGCCGAGCTGCACCATCATGGTGCCGAAGTAGCTGCCGTCGAGCATGACTTCCAGCGCCCGGGCCAGGTCCACGCCCTTGTGCGCCCGCAGCTCCGCGTACTTCTGGGCAAACTGCTGGCGCAGCTCCGACGTCGCGGGGTCCACGATGCTCATGCCGGAGAGGTCGATGCCCTGGGTGGACGCCAGCTCCCGGACCGCCGACTCATTGCCCAGGATCGTGAGGTCGCAGACGTCCCGCCGGTGCAGAATTTCGGCGGCCCGCAGGATCCGCACGTCGTTCCCCTCGGGCAGGACGATGTGCCGGCGCTGCAGCCGGGCCCGCTCAATGAGGTCGTGCAGGAACCGCAGCGGCGTCATCCGCTCCAGCCGCGGCAGGTGCAGCCGCTCCACCAGCTCGGCCTCGTCCACGCGCTTAGCCCACAGCCCCACGGCCGAGGCCACCTTGCGGCGGTGCCCCGACCAGATCTCGCTGCGGACCTCGGACACCCGTTTGGCGGTGGTGTAGGTATCGTCCGGGGCCGCGAACACGGGGAATGGTGCCTGCGCCAGCAGGGAGTAGATGTTGGGGTCCGGGGCCAGGCCGCCGGTGAGGATGAGCGCCGACGGCACCGGAAACTCGGGCGAGAACGACGACGCGAGGCACGCGACCATCACGTCCGCACGGTCACCCGGGACGATCACGAGGGCGCCGTCGTCGAGCACGTGCAGGAAGTTGGCCACGTTCATCGCCGCCACCTTGATGGAATGGACGTCGCGTTCCATGTCCTGGCGGCCGGCCACCTGGCGGATCCCGAGGGCCGAGGCCACCTCCCCGGTGGTCGGCCGTGCGATGTCCTCCAGCTCGGGGAAGACGTAGACGGGGCGGCCGGACGCGCCGGGCTTCACGGCGGCGACGATCCCGTCCACGTCCTCCGGGTCGGCGCGGTTCACCATGATGGCCAGGAGGCTGCAGTGTTCCGCCGCCAGTTCCTTGCGCGCAACCTCGACGGCGTCGGCAGCCTCCGCGACGGTCCGCCCCTTCGCGCCCACCACGGCGACGATCGAGGCGGCCAGGTTGTTCGCGAGGCGAGCGTTGAGGTCGAATTCGACGGCGGCATCCTGGCCGGTGAGGTCCGTCCCCTCCACAATCACCACGTCGCAGTGGCGGGACATTTCGGCGAAGATCTCCACGCAGCGGGCGTCGATCTCGGCCCTGTTTCCCTCGGCCAGCAGCCCGCGGACCTCGGCAAACGTCAGGCCGCCGCGGCAGCGCTGGTCATCAAGATCGAACCGGGCCTTCATCAGCGCCACCATCGGGTCCGCCGCGGCGTCGTTGCCGTGAACCACAGGCTTGAAGAAGCCGATCCGGTCCGCGTGCCGGTGGAGGGTGTCCGCCAGCCCCAGCGCTATGAGGGACTTGCCGGAGCCCGGGGTGGTCGCGCTGACGTAAATTCCTTTGGCCATGTGTCCCAGCATACTTACACCCCTTGACAGCGGGCACCCACATGGGATTACCTAATGAACATTCGGTAAATAAAGCTGGAGGCAACGACGCATGGCTGAACTGACGGTTTCCGGGGGCACCCACCCCATCCTGAAAGACGACTACGCCTCGGAATGGATGGGCATCGAAGTCCTGGCGCTGGACGACGGGCATGCCACGATCCGCATGACGCTCCGGCAGGAAATGCTCAACGGCTTCGGCATGGCCCACGGCGGAATGATCTTCGCCTTCGGCGACACCGCCTTCGCCCTCGCCTGCAACCCGGCCAACCCGCTCCCGGGCGAGGACTCCAGCATCACGGTTGCTGCCGGCGTCGACATCAACTTCCTGAAGCCCGCCTTCCGCGGACAGGTGCTGACCGCCGTCGCGAACCGCCGCGCCAGCACCGGACGCAGCGGGCTGTACGACATCCAGATCTACGCCGCCGACTCTGGCGCGGGCATCCCGGCGGCGGCACCGGCCGGCGCGGCCCCCGCAGCAACCCTTCCGGGCCAGCTCCCCACCGATACCGCTACCGACGCCCCTACGTGGGAACTCATCGCCGAGTTCCGCGGCCGCAGCCGCACCATCTCCAAGAAATAGAAACAGGGAACCACTGATGACCCAAGAAACTGCCGCCGCCACTACCGACGCTGTCCTGGACCGCGAGGAGACCATCTCCCGCGACGAGCTCGAGGCGCTCCAGCTCAGCCGCCTGCAGCACACCGTGGCCTACGCCTATGACCGCGTCCCCCTGTACAAGCGCAAGTTCGACGAGGCCGGCGTCCACCCGGCGGACCTGCGTGAACTCTCCGACCTCGGCAAGTTCCCCTTCACCACCAAGGAGGACCTCCGCCTCGAGTACCCCTTCGGCATGTTCGCCGTGCCGCAGCACGAGGTCGCCCGGATCCACGCCAGCTCCGGCACGACGGGCCGCGCCACCGTGGTGKGCTACACGAAGAAGGACCTCGCCGACTGGGCCAAGCTTGTGGCCCGCTCGCTGCGCGCCTCCGGCGTCCGGCCCGGCATGAAGGTGCACAACGCTTACGGCTACGGCCTGTTCACCGGCGGCATGGGCGCCCACGCCGGCGCCGAGGCCCTCGGCTGCACCGTCATCCCGATCTCCGGCGGCCAGACCGAGCGCCAGATCACCCTCATCCAGGACTTCAAGCCCGACGCCATCCTGGCCACCCCCACGTACCTGCTGACCATCGCCGACGCCATGATCAAGCAGGGCATCGACCCGGCCTCCACGTCCCTGAAGTACGCCGTCCTGGGCGCCGAGCCGTGGACCGAAGAAATGCGGCACGAGCTCGAGACCACCATGAACCTCAAGGCCTGCGACATCTACGGCCTCTCCGAGGTCATGGGCCCGGGCGTCGCCGGCGAAGCCGTGGAAACGCAGGACGGCAGCCACATCTGGGAGGACCACTTCCGGCCCGAGATCATCGACGCCTTCGACCCCACCGTGGTGCTGGGCGACGGCGAACCCGGTGAGCTGGTGTTCACCTCGCTCACGAAGGAAGCGCTGCCGATCATCCGGTACCGCACCAAGGACCTCACCCGGCTGCTGCCGGGCACCGCGCGCCCGGCGCACCGCCGCATGGGCCGCATCACCGGCCGCAGCGACGACATGATCATCCTGCGCGGCGTGAACCTGTTCCCGTCCCAAATCGAGGAGATCGCCCTGCGCATCCCCGAGCTCAGCCCGCACTTCCAGCTGGAACTGACCCGGCCCGAGGGCCATCGGATGGACCAGATGACCGTCAAGATCGAGCGCCGCGACGCCGTCAGCGTCGAGGGCGCGGCGGCGGCTGCCAAGGCCCTGCAGCAGCAGATCAAGATCCACGTCGGTTCCTCCTGCACCGTCGACGTCGTCGACCCCGGCTCGCTGGAGCGGTCCAACGGCAAGCTGCGCCGGATCTACGACATGCGCCCCAAGGGCTGAGTGAGCACCAGATCGTGAGAAACTAGCCACTATGCCCAGCACAGCAACCACCACCAAGCGCGGCCGCCCCGGCTATGACCAGCAGTCGGTGCTGGTCATCGCCGTCGACGTCTTCAACCGCCACGGCTACGATGCCACCTCGATGGGTATCCTTGCTGAGAACCTGGGCATCTCCAAGTCCGCGATCTACCACCACGTCCCGTCCAAGGGTGACCTGCTGAAGCTAGCCCTGGACCACGCCCTGGGCGGGCTCGAGGCGATCCTGGACCAGCCCGGGGCAACCTCCGGTTCGGCCGATGCCCGGCTGGAGTTCGTGGTCCGCCAGACCATCTCGGTGCTGGTGGAGCGGCTGCCCTTCGTGACGCTGCTGCTGCGCCTGCGCGGGAACACGGAGATCGAGCGGGATGCGTTGGAACGGCGCCGCACCTTCGACCACAAGGTCGCCGCACTGATTTCCGAGGCCCGGGATGAGGGCTCGCTCCGCCAGGACATTGACCCCCGCACCGTCACCCGGCTGCTGTTCGGCACCATCAACTCGATCGTCGAGTGGTACAAGCCGGGCGGCTCGCTGTCCCCGGAGAAGCTGGCCGACGACGTCATCACCATGGCGTTCCACGGCCTACACGTCCCCCGCTGACCGCCCGCCGGCCGGCGGGTGGCCGGGACAGTCGTTGACGGCAGGATAACGGACGCCCACCCTGTAGTCATGGCCACGAAGATATCTGACGTCCTCTTCAGCACGTTCCCCGATTTGCGTTACCAGCCCACCGCAAAAAGGGTCCGTGCCATGGTGGGCGGGCGTGCCGTCGTCGACACTCTGGGTGCGCTCTTGGTGTGGGAGCCCAAACGCATCACCCCCATCTACGCAGTTTCCGAAGGCGACCTCCGGGCCGAACTGGCGCCGCCGGGGCAGCAGGCGGGCGATGTCCCGGAACACGACTTCAGAGTGAGCCGGGAGGGGCCGCGGGCACTGGATCCGCGCACGGGGTTCGGCAGGCACACGGCGGCCGGTGAGGAGCTCGACGTCGTCACTCCCCATGCGAGGCTGCCCCGAGCTGCCTTCCGGCCGGCGGACCCCGACCTCGCCGGCTACGTGGTGCTGGATTTCAACGCCTTCGACTGGCTCGAGGACGACGAGGAGATCATCGGCCACCCACGTGATCCGTTCCACCGTGTGGACATCCGGGCGTCCTCGCTCACCGTTGAGGTAGGGCTCGACGGCGTCACTCTCGCCACGACGAACGGCGCGCAGCTGCTCTACGAAACCATGCTGCCGGTGCGCTACTACATTCCGCCGTCGGATGTGCGGCTGGATCTGATGGAAGAGAGCCCCAAACGGACCATCTGCCCGTAYAAGGGCCAGGCGAGCTACTGGAGCTACCCTGCTTCCGGGCAGGGCAGGAACGTCGCGTGGAGCTATGACCGGCGGCTCCTCGACGCCGCCCAGATCCACGGACTTGTCAGTTTCTTCAATGAGAGAGTGGACATCACGGTGGACGGCGTCCGGCAGGAGCGCCCGGTCACGCCGTGGTCACGCCCGGACGGAGCGGGGGCACCGGGGGCACCTGGGGTGTGACCCGCAGCGCTTTGGTTCTCTTTCACCCGCATTGGGTGACGACCGCCCCCCACTGGAAGGGTTAGCTTGGAGAACATCTGAAGGACCACCTCTATCGCTTGTGAGACCTCGCTAAAGGCTCCCGCCGTCTGGCGGAAGGAGGAGGGATGATGTTCTGCTCGTTGATCATCGGTGACCCGCGGTGTTGCCGGACGGGCACGCCACCCCGAGTTGGAAAAAGGACATTCGGGGTCACCCGAATCGTCACAGCCGCGCCGGGTTGCCGGGAATGAGCGAGCCTGCCGCATCGCCGCCCAGTTTCGATCCGGCCGTCGTCATTCGTTCCAGGGCGTACATCTCTGCGCTCGTGCTGGCTGCGGTCTTGGGCGTTCCCATCTCGGTCATTGCGTACGGCTTTCTCGCTTTGGTCGCGGTGGTCCAGCAGTACGTCTTCGTAGGCCTGCCGGAACAAGTCCTCGGGAGTCCCGTTCCTGCCTGGTGGCCGGTTCCCTGGTTGGTGCTGTGTGGGCTGTTGACGGCGTCGACCATACGGTATCTGCCGGGAACCGCGGGCCACTCACCGGCTTTCGGCTTCAAGACGGGCGGCGGTCCGCCCAGCGGCCGGGAGCTCGTGGGCATTATTCTCGCGGCACTGACCACGCTCAGCCTGGGTGCGGTGCTCGGGCCGGAGGGTCCGCTGATCGCGATCGGTGGCGGCCTCGGGGCGTTGGCGGTGCACCTGGCGAAGAAGGACGCTCCGCCGATGGCCCTGACGATCATGGCGTCGGCCGGCAGCTTCGCAGCGATCAGTACCCTGCTCGGATCCCCCGTGCTCGGTGCATTCCTGATCATGGAGGCCGCCGGGATCGGGGGAATGACGCTGAGCCTGATGGCCCTGCCCGGACTGCTCGCTTCCGGCGTCGGGGCGCTGGTGTTCGTCGGCCTGGACGGCTGGACCGGGCTGGGCAGCTTCTCGCTGGCGCTGCCCGTCGTGCCGCCTGCGGTGCCGCCGACCCTGGCGACGCTGGGCTGGGCGGTGATCATGGGCGTCGTCGGCGCGCTGTTGGGATGGTTGATCCGCTGGGTCGGGCTCTCGCTTCGTCCGGTCGTGCACCTGAACCGGATATTGGTGACCTCTGGGCTCGGCCTGCTGATCGGTCTTGCCGCGATGGCCTACCAGTTGATCTCTGGGAACAGCTTCACGCAGGTCTTGTTCTCGGGGCAGGACGCCCTTCCGGATCTGGTCGAACACGCCACGGACTACTCGCTTTCGGCGCTCCTCCTGCTGATCTCTTGTAAGGCCTTTGCCTACGGGCTCTCGCTGAGCGCATTTCGTGGTGGGCCCGTGTTCCCTTCGATGTTCATCGGTGCGGCGCTCGGTATTGTCGCGAGCGGGTTGCCCGGAATGAATCTCGCGGCAGGACTCGGCATGGGCATGGGAGCCATGTGCGCAGCCATGCTGCGGCTGCCGTTGACGTCGACCCTGCTGGCCACGCTGCTGCTGGGAGTGGACGGTGTGGCGGTAACACCGCAGGTGGTGGTGGCTGTGGCGGTGGCCTTCGTGATCTCCAACGTGCTCCCGGTCCCGGGCCCGAAAGGGCCCGTGGCGCCTGACGCTGGCGGGAAGGTCCGCCATCGGGCTGACTCGAAGTCCGGCCATGCAAGTGAGATGTCGAGCGCGGGAGGTTCGACCGRACGGGACCGGTGGATCGCGTGGTTGTTCATCATTGGCTCGAGTCTGTTCGCCTTGGGGGCGGTTCCGTCATACGCCGAGGCCGTGGGATTGCGCTTGTGCGCGATCACCTTCTTCGTCGGTTCGCTGTTCTTCACCAGTGCGTCGTTCCTGCAGTACCGCGAAGCCGTTGACGCCCTCCCGTTCCTGGGGGCCAAGCGCCGCCACTGGTTTTGGGTGTGGGCGCCACGGAATCTCGGCTGGCTCGCCTGCGCAGTTCAACTTGCCGGCACGCTGTGGTTCAACTGGAGTACGGGAAACGCATTGCGGGTCAATCTCAGTGTGGCGCTGACCGAGCAGCGGGTGTGGCGACCCGATGCGCTGGGTTCAGTCGCCTTCCTCGTTGCCAGCGGTGTGGCGTTGCGGGATGCCGGTCGCGCCATTGCCGGCAGGCCCAGGCCCCGGGTGTGGAAAATCGGCGTGATCAACCTGGCCGGCTCTGTTGCGTTCGGCGTCTCGGCTCTGGCGGCCTTTGTCATACCGTCGAGCGGCGATGTCTGGAACGCCGACCTGGCCACTCTCGGCACCCTCGTAGGAGCCCTGTGCTTCCTCACCGGCGCGATTCTGATGCTGAGTCCAGAATCCGCCGCCGTCTCGGTTCCCGCGGACCGGGGAGCTCATCCGTAACCCCCTTTCAACAGTCTCGTGAGGAGAAGTGATGTCAATAAATTCCCAGCCGGCGGACGCCGACGTGGCACTGTTCGGCAACCGATTTGTCACCCAGGAGGTTCCGAGCCGGGAGTTCCCGGAGACCGGCATTCCTGCTGAGGACGCTTTGCGGCTGGTGTCGGAGGACCTGGCGCTGGAGGGTGATCCGGCCCGGAACCTGGCCACCTTCGTAACGACATGGATGGAGCCGCAGGCCCAGCAGATCATCGCAGCGAACCTGCACCGCAATTTCATCGACCACGCCGAATATCCCCGCACGGCCGAAATCGAGCAGCGCTGCATTCGGATGCTTGCAGACCTTTTCCACGCGCCCGGCGAGACGACGGGCGCCCGGACCCAGGGATCGTCCGAGGCGATCATGCTCGGCGGCCTGTCCCTGAAGTGGAACTGGCGCAAACGCCGCGAGGCCGCCGGCGCATCGACGTCGAGCCCTAACCTGGTGTTCGGCGGCGACGTGCATGTTGTGTGGGAGAAGTTCTGCCGCTACTTCGACGTCGAGCCGCGGATCGTGCCCCTGCAGCCGGGGAAGTACACGATCGGCCCGGAGGACGTGGAGGCCCATATCGATGAGAACACCATCGGCGTCGCAGCCGTGCTGGGCACGACGTTCACCGGGCACAAAGACGACATCGCCGGCATCAACGACCTGCTGGTTCGGGTCAAGGGTGAGCGGGGCCTTGATGTGCCGCTGCACGTGGACGGGGCCAGTGGGGGGTTTGTCTGGCCCTTCCTGTACCCGGACTCCAAGTGGGACTTCCGGCTCGAGCAGGTCCGCTCGATCAATGTCTCCGGACACAAGTTCGGACTGGTCTATCCGGGCATCGGCTGGCTGATCTTCCGGGAGAAGGCCGACCTGGCCAAGGACCTTGTTTTTGAGGAGAACTACCTCGGCAAGACCGACTCGACGTTCACCCTGAACTTCTCCACCGGCTCGTCGATGGTTCTCGCCCAGTACTACAACTTCGTGCGCTACGGCCGCGCCGGCTACACCTACATCATGCAGAACATGCAGTCCAACGCCCGCGCCCTCGCCGAGAAGTTGGAGGCCATGGGCCGGTTCGAGATCATCGGCCCCGACGAGGAGCAACTTCCCCTGGTTGCGTTCCGGCTCGCCGCCGACCCCGGGTACGACGAGTTCGACATTGCCTGGCAGCTCTCGGCCGAACGCGGCTGGATGGTGCCGGCCTACACCCTGCCGCCGAACGCCCAGAACGTGACGATCATGCGTGCGCTGGTCAAGGAAACGATGAGCCGCGAGCACGTCGACACGCTCGCCCGGGATATCGAGGAGGCGTGCTCAACGCTGGCGAAGAAGGGCGGCGCGCACGAATCCGAACGAAAGAAGATCGTCACCGGACCCGGGCATTGACTGGGTGGCGCCAACAATGAGCGCGGCGCAGGAACGGTCGGTTATTTCTTCTCCCTGACTGCGGCCGCTGCCGTCTCGCGCTGGGTGGCGGCCCAGCTGGCGAGGACTTTCAGGGCGTCCTCGGAGGGTGTCCCGGGATCTGCCGTGTAGACGTTGATGCGCAGCCCCGGGTCCGCGGGCAGTTCCAGTGCCTCGAAGCTCAGGTCCAGGTCCCCCACGATCGGGTGGTGGAGCCGTTTGCGGCCGGTGCGGTGGTACTTCACGTCGTGCCTCGCCCACCGGGTGCGGAACTCCTCGCTGCGGGTCGAAAGCTCTCCGACCAGGTCCGAGAGGTCCCTGTCGTAGGGGTTTTTCCCGGCGGTGGACCTCAGGACCGCGACGATGTCGTCCGCGCTGCGTTCCCAATCGGCGAAGAACTCCCGCGCTTTCGGGTTCAGGAAGGTGAACCGTGCACTGTTCGGCGGAGTCACCTGCTCAGCCATCATGTCCAGGTAGAGGGCACGGCCGAGTTCGTTGGCGGCAAGGACATCCCCGCGGTCGTTGCGGACCCAGGCCGGCGCCGTCGTGATCGCATCAATGACGCGTTGCACGCTCGGCCGCACCGTCTGCGGGCTGCGCTTTCGCCGCACCCGGGGAGCGGCCGTGGCCGCGCGGGCCAGGTCAAAAAGGTGGGCCGTCTCGGCGTCGTCAAGCTTCAGTGCCCGGCAGAGGGCTTCAAGGACGCTGTCCGAGGCGCCGGAGAGGTTTCCGCGCTCAAGGCGTATGTAGTAATCGATGCTCATCCCGGCGAGCATCGCGACTTCCTCGCGGCGCAGCCCGGTAACGCGGCGGTTTCCGCCGTAGACCGGGAGGCCGGCCTCCTCTGGCGTGATCCTGGCACGGCGGGAGGTCAGGAACTTCCGCACGTCGTCGCTGTGTGTCATGGCCTCCACGCTACCCGCGGCCTATGCGACGAGGGAGGCACTGGCATTACCCGGAACGTCCGTGACTCCCCGCCGTTGAGAAATCACGGTTCCATGGAAAACATGAATCCTGAACCCGCAGCTACTGGCCGCCCGGCGGCGATCCTGGCGATCATCCTCGCCAGCTACTTCATGATCCTGCTGGACAACTCGGTCATCTTCACGGCCCTGCCGAGCCTGCAGGCCGATCTCCAGCTGGGTACCGAGGAGCTTTCCTGGGTCCAGGACGCGTACACGCTGGTCTTCGGCGGCCTGCTGCTTCTCGGCGCCCGGGCCGGCGACCTCCTCGGCCGCCGGCGTGTCTTCGTGTTCGGGCTGGTGGTGTTCTCGGTCGCGTCCCTGCTGATCGGGCTGGCCCCGGCGGGCTGGTGGGCGATCGCCGGCCGGGCGATCCAGGGCATCGGGGCGGCGATCGTCACGCCCGCCTCCCTGTCCCTGCTCACGGCGAGCTTCCCGGAAGGCCGTGAGCGCACGCGGGCCGTGGCGTTATACGGCGCGACCGCAGGGATGGGTGCCAGCCTGGGACTGGACATCGGCGGGGCGCTGGCCCACTGGATCTCTTGGCGTGCCGGGTTCTTCGTCAACGTGCCCATCGGCGCCGCGATGATCGCACTCGCTCCGCGGTTCCTCCCGGAAACCGGCAGGGCCCGCGGCCGCTTCGACCTGTTCGGCGCGCTCAGCGCGACCCTGGGTGTCGGCGCCCTCGTGTTCGGCATCATCAACACCGCCGACGCGGGCTGGGCCTCCCCGGCCACCTGCCTCGGGCTGGGCATCGCGGTCGCGGCCGCAGCCACTGTCCCGGCCGCCGGCGCTGCCGCAGGGCACCTGGCCACGCAGGCCAGCGCTGCCCTCACCACGGGCAGTGTCCTCCTGCTCCTGGCCCTGGCTGTCACCGCGGCCCTCATTCTGCCCGCTGATCTGGCCGCCCGCCGGGCCCGGACACCGCTCGGGGCCGCACCCGCACCCCTGGCCGAGGCCGCCCGCTGACCTGTCAACATCCGAAAAGGGGGTACTCACGTGCCCTCCCACAATCCCGCACACCTGAATACCGTGAAAGGCATGAACATGGAACTTACTCTCAATAACGGCGTCACGATGCCCGCCCTCGGACTGGGCGTCTTCCAAAGCGCACCGGAGCAAACGACGGCGGCCGTCGAAACGGCGCTGGCGGCCGGCTACCGGCACATCGACACTGCCGCGGCGTACGGCAACGAGCGGGAGGTCGGTGAGGGCATCCGCAACTCGGGCCTGGACCGTTCCGACGTGTTCATCGAGACCAAAGTCTGGGTCAGCGACTACGGGTACGACCAGACGCTGCACGCCTGGGAGAAGGCTGTTGGCAAGCTCGGCGTCGACTACCTGGACCTGTTCATCCTGCATCAGCCCGCCCCCGACCGCTTCGAAAGAACTGTCGGCGCGTACAAGGCACTGGAGACCCTGCATGCTGACGGGCGCGTCCGGGCGATCGGTGTCAGCAACTTCATGCCGCACCACCTGGTGCAGTTGCTGGCGGCCACAGACGTCGTCCCGGCGGTGAACCAGATTGAGCTGCACCCATACTTCGCCCAGCCGGCCGTCCAGGCAACGGACACCGAACACGGCATCCTTACCCAGGCGTGGTCACCGATCGGAGGCATCACTTTTTACCCCGGATGGGGCGAGAAGCGCAGGAACGTGATGGAAGACCCGACTATCACCGGCATCGGACAAACACACGGAAAAAGCCCCGCCCAGGTAATGATCCGCTGGCACCTGCAGCAGGGCCGCTCAGCCATCCCGAAGTCGACCAACCCCGCACGCATCGCGGAGAACTTCGACGTCTTCGACTTCGAACTCGGCGCCGACGAACTCGCCGCCATCGACGCACTCGACACCGGCGTGCGCAACGGACCGGATCCCGACGAGGCCCGCGAAGAACGCTTCGCCATGGTCATCCCCGAAGCCTGAGACAGAGAGAAGGCACCATCATGGAATACCGTCCCCTTGGCCGCACCGGCGTGCGGGTCAGTCCCTTATGCCTCGGCGCGATGATGTTCGGCCCCTGGGGCAACAATGACACCGCGGACTCCATTCGAATCATCCACCGCGCCCTCGACGCGGGAATCAACTTCATCGACACCGCCGATGTCTACTCCGGCGGGGCATCCGAGGAAATCGTCGGGCAGGCACTGGAAGGCCGGCGTGAGGACGTGTTCCTCGCCACGAAGTTCTTCATGCCCATGAGCGAGGACGAACCCAACCAGCGGGGTGGATCCCGCCGCTGGATCATGCGGGCGGTCGAAGACTCCCTTCGCCGCTTGAACACCGATTACATCGACCTCTACCAGGTGCACCGGCCCAGCCCGGATACCGACGTCGAGGAGACTCTCGGCGCCCTCACCGACCTGGTCCGCCAAGGGAAGGTGCGGTACGTCGGCTCCTCGTCGTATTCCGGGTCGCAGATCGTGGAAGCCCAATGGGCATCCCGGGAACGCAACCTCGAGCGGTTTGTCACCGAGCAGCCGCCGTACTCGATCCTGGTCCGCGGTATCGAGGAGGACATCCTTCCCACGGTGCAGCGCCACGGTATGGGCACCCTGACCTACAGCCCGCTCAGCGGCGGCTGGCTCTCCGGGCGCTGGCGTAAAAACGCAGCCTCCGCGCCCACCTCAACCGCGCGGCCGAACGCCCGGTTCGACATGACGAGCCCGGCCAACCAGCGCAAGCTCGACATCGTTGAAGAACTCGCCCGCCTCGCTGAACAAGCCGGGCTGACGCTCATCGAACTGGCCATCGCCTTCGTGATCAACCACCCCGGCGTCACGGCCGCCATCGTGGGACCGCGCACCATGGAACAGCTCGAGTCTTACCTGCCCGCCGCGGACATCACCTTGGCCAGCGACGTGCTGGACCGCATCGACCAGCTCGTCGCACCCGGCGTTACCGTCAACCCGGACGACAACAGCTATGGCGCCAACGAACTCACGCCCCTGGCGCGGCGACGCAAACAACTGTGACCAACGAGGCGGTTGAAGCCCTGCATGAAGCCCTGTGCAGCAATTCCAGTTTCCACTGAAAGAAGGAAAATCATGACTGACCAACCCCAACAGATCGGCGGAGGCCGGAACATGTTCGGAGACTTCGCCCCGAAGCTCGCCGAGCTCAGCGACGACGTCCTGTTCGCGGACGTCTGGAACCGCCCGGAGCTTCCGGCCCGTGACCGCAGCCTCATCACCGTCGCCGTACTCACCGCCGGCGGCAACACCGAACAGCTCGGCTTCCACCTTGGCCGCGCCATTGAGAACGGCGTCACCCGGGAAGAACTCATCGAAGCCATCACCCATGTCACGCTCTACGCAGGCTGGCCCAAGGGCATGGCCGCCATGGGCGTCGCCAAGCGACTCTTCACCGAGAGCGAGTAAGGATCACCATGAACATCGAACCCACTGTCCCCACTGCGAAGAACCCGCCGGCCCGGTTCGCCGGCGACGTCTGGCTCGATCCGATCGCGCTCCCGCACGAGCCGGATCAGACGATGGTGGTCGCGACCGTCCGTTTTGCGCCCGGGGCCCGCACCGCCTGGCACTCCCACGAACACGGCCAGTACCTCCGCGTCACCCAGGGTGTTGGCCGGTTCGGAACCCGGGACGGCAAGATCGTCGAAGTCCACCCCGGCCAGACGCTCTACACGCCGCCCGGCGAGGAGCACTGGCACGCGGCCGCCCCTGGCTGCTTCATGGAACATATCKCCATGCTCCAGAACGGCGAGGACGCAGCGACGACCACCACGTGGGGCGAGCACATCACCGACGACGAGTACAACGGAAGCTGACCAGCCCGCGCCACCGGAAGGCGGCGAGGCGCCCTGGATGACGGCGGGCAACAGAAAAGGGCGCCCCGCTGAGCCGGAGCGCCCGAAAATCCGCCGTTGCCCGCCGTTTAGAGCTGGTAATCAGCTGCCGTGGTGATGTTCTCGTGCACGCACAGAATATTGTGCTCGGAGTCCATGAACCAGGCGCACTTCTCTGAATCCGTTGTACAAATATGGTTCTCGGTCTTGAGGTCCGGGCGATCGTAGTCCTGGAACATGACGCCCTTGGCTTCCATTTCCTGGACCGTGCGCTCGATCTCGCTGACTTCGAAGCTCAGGGTGGTGTGCTCTGAATGCATTCCATCCTTGACTGGCATCAGCTGCAGCATTGGACCGCCTTCTGAGCCGAACAATTCGCTTCCGTCATCTGCCACGCCACGGTGCGGGAGCCCCAAAGTGTCCGCGTAGAAATGCCGGGCACGCTCTGCATCATCAACTGGCAGGACTGTTGTGGCTTTATTGAGTACTAGGGTCATTTCGCCACCTCCTACGAGCAAGATTTTACGCCGGAGCGGGGTCGAAAGCCCCTACAAATTGCGCCTCCGAACAAGCAACGCTCCCCCACTCGCGGCAGAACAACAGCGGACGCTCCCGCACTAGTGAGGGAGCGTCCGCGCTGGACCCGCAGGACGTGAGGGAGCGTCGGGTGAGGCTACTTCTCGACGAGGGTCAGGACGTCGTAAGTCGCGACGATTTCGTCGTTCTGGTTGGTCAGGACGGCGTCCCAGGCCACCTCGCCGTACTCGTCGGTCTCGCGCGGGGTGATCTTCTTGGCCGTCAGGGTCACGCGGATGGAATCGCCCGCGGCCACGGGGGTGATGAACCGCAGGTTCTCCAGGCCGTAGTTGGCCAGGACCGGTCCCGGCGCGGGCTCCACGAACAGGCCGGCGGCCCAGCTGAGCAGGAGGTAGCCGTGCGCCACGATGCCCGGGAAGAAGGGGTTGGCCGCGGCAGCTTCCTGGTTGGTGTGGGCGTAGAAGGTGTCGCCGGTGGAGTTCGCGAACTTGGTGATTTCCTCCAGCGAGACCTCGCGCAGCTCCGAGCGGATGGCGTCGCCGATGTGCAGGGTGGCGAGGGATTTCCGGAACGGGTGCTGGCCCTCGGTCTCGAGCGTGAAGTTGCGGTCCGCTCCGGTGTGCCAGAGCCCGGTGACGGCGGTGAGCATGTTCGGCGAGCCCTGGATGGCGGTGCGCTGCATGTGGTGCATCACCGAGCGGATCCCGCCGAGCTCTTCGCCGCCGCCGGCGCGGCCGGGACCGCCGTGGACCAGGTGCGGGACCGGGGAGCCGTGGCCGGTGGAGCTGCGGGCGTCCTCGCGGTTGAGCATGAGCACGCGGCCGTGGTGGGCCGCGATGCCGGTGACCAGCTGCTGGGCCACGGCGGGATCGTTCGTACAGACCGTGGCGACGAGCGAGCCGCCGCCGCGGGCGGCGAGGCGGACGCCGTCGGCCAGGTCCGTGTAGCCGATCACCGACGACACCGGGCCGAAGGCCTCGAGCGAGTGGACTTCCTCGGCCTCCGGGTTGGCCCAGCTCAGCAGGACCGGGGACATGAAGGCGCCGCCGTCGACGACGCCGATGCTGCCGTCCGCGCTGGTGACCTTGGGCGCGTCGAGCGTGCCGTAGGCGAGCTCCCCGCCGGCGTCGAGCATGGACTGTACGGCGGCGCGCACGTCGGCGAGCTGCTCGAGGGAGGCCAGGGCGCCCATGGTGACGCCCTCGGCGCGGGGATCACCGAGCACGACGCGTTCGCGGATGCGGTCCCCCACGGCGGCAGTGACGTCGGCGACGAGTTCCTGCGGCACGATCGCGCGGCGGATCGAGGTGCATTTCTGGCCGGCCTTGGCGGTCATCTCGGTGACGAGGGACTTGATGAAGGCGTCGAATTCCGGTGTGCCCTTGACCGCATCCGGGCCCAGGATCGCGGCATTCAGGGAGTCGGTCTCGGACGTGAAGCGGACCCCGCCCTTGACCACATTGGGGTGCGACTTGAGCGTGTTGGCGGTCGACGCGGAGCCGGTGAAGGCCACGAGGTCGCGGTAGTCCAGGTGGTCCAGCAGCGTGCGGACCGAGCCGGAAATCAGCTGCAGCGAGCCGGTGGGCAGGATGCCGGATTCGTCGATCGCCTTGACCACGGCGGCGGCCACGTACCCGGTGGGGGTGGCGGGCTTGACGATGGTGGGGACGCCGGCGAGGAAGGCCGGGGCCAGCTTCTCCAGCATGCCCCAGACCGGGAAGTTGAAGGCGTTAATCTGCACGGCGACGCCGGGGATGCGGGTGTAGATGTGCTCACCGGCGAACGAGCCGTCGCGGGACAGCACCTCCATGGGGCCATCCACCACCACCTGGGAGTTGGGCAGCTCCCGGCGGCCCTTGGACCCGAAGGTGAACAGGACGCCGATGCCGCCGTCGATGTCGATCATGGAGTCGATCTTGGTGGCGCCGGTCTGCGCCGAGAGCGCGTAGAACTCCTCGCGGCGGCCATTGAGGTACTGCGCCAGTTCCTTGAGCTTGAGCGCGCGCTGGTGGAAGGTCAGCGTGCCAAGTTCCGTCTGGCCGGTGGTGCGGCCGTAATCCACGACGGCGGCGAGGTCGAGCCCCTCGGTGCTCACCTTCGCCAGGAGTTCGCCGGTGCTGGCGTCCAGTACCGGCGCCGCGCCGGCGGCGGCGGCGTCGTCGGGAGTCSACCAGGAACCCCGGATGAAACTGGGAACGATCTCGACAGTGTCTACTGCGGGTGCGGCTGTGGTGGTCATCGTTGACGGGTCCTTCCAACGGGGGAGCAAGATCAACRSGGYCGGAACATTACTGACCGTCCGTTCGGTAATATGATCTASAGTACATGAAKGAGGCCTGCCGCACACTAGCCGCGGCGGCACCGACCGTCCGGGACCCGGCCGGCCGGCAACAAWGGAGACGCTATGACGCCCGAGACCGGCAGCACCGAGTTGTGGAAAATCACCCTGGGGGAACTCGACGAGAAGATGGGCGTGAAGATCGTCGAGGAGTCCGTGGACCGCGTGGTCGCGACCATGCCGGTGGAGGGCAACCGGCAGTCGTTCGGGCTCCTGCACGGTGGCGCCTCACTGGCCGTGGGCGAGGCCGTGGGGTCCTGGGCCGCCGTCATCCACGCCAGCACCCTGGGCAAGACGGCGGTGGGCGTCGACGTCTCGGCCACGCACCACAAGTCGGCCCGCGAGGGACTGATCACGATCACGGCCACCCCTATCCATCTGGGCGGCACACTGACCACCCACGAGGTGCTGATCACGAACGAGACCGGCCAGCGAATCTGCACGCTGCGGATCACCAACCTGCTGCTGGACCGCAAGGCCTGACTTCTGCCCCGACCCTCGGAGTCGCCGGAACCGTGCGGGTTCGCCGTATCTTTCCGGCGACCCGGGAGCTTTCCGGCGAACTCGGGCCGAGGGAGTGAGCACCCGGGCCTGAGCACCCGCCTACACCGGACCCCGCCCCCGCTGTAGGGCCRATCGGCCCGGAAGGCACGGTGCCGCGGCTGTTAGCTTGGAAGTGCTGAGTCGCCCGGCACCGCCGGGTATCACCGGTCTCACCGGAAGGGATCCACCATGCTCTCAGACACCTCACTTCCCGTCATTCAGGCAACGCTGCCCGTAGTCGGCGAGCACATCGAGGAAATCGCCAAGCGCTTCTACAAACATATGTTCGAGGCGCAGCCGGATCTCCTGGACGGGCTCTTCAACCGGGGAAACCAGGCGGATGGCCGCCAGCAGCAGGCGCTCGCCGGATCCATCGCGGCTTTCGCCGGCATGCTCGTAGAGAAACCGGACCAGGTGCCGGACCATCTGCTCTCCCGGGTGGCCCACAAACACGTCTCGCTGGGACTAAGCCCGRACCAGTACCAAATTGTCCACGACCACCTCATGTGGGCGATCGTGGATGTTCTGGGCGATGCCGTCACTCCCGAGGTCGCCGCCGCCTGGGACGAGGTCTACTGGCTGATGGCGAACCTGCTTATCAACAAGGAGCGCGGGCTGTACAACGCAGTGCACCTCTCCCCCGAGACCATTTGGCGGACGTGGCGTGTGGTGCAGCGGATCCAGGAGACCGCCGACGTCGTCTCGTTCGTCGTCGAACGGATCGACGAGCGGGACGTCAAGCCGTCCCTGCCCGGGCAGTACGTGACCCTCAAGATGACCATGCCCGACGGCGTACAGCAGCCCCGGCAATACAGCCTGACCAAGGCCGACGACGGGCAGCACCGGCAGTTCGCCGTCAAGAGGGTCCACGGGCTTCCGACTCCCGACGGCGAGATGTCCAGTCTGCTCCACAATGACGTGAAGGTAGGCGACGAGGTGGTGCTCTCGGCTCCGTTCGGCGACGTTGTGCTGGAGTACACGGACAGGCCTCTGGTCATGGCCAGCGCGGGAATCGGCATCACGCCCATGGCCGGGATGCTCTCCCACCTGGTGCAGTCCGGTTCACGACGCCAGGTGATGCTGCTGCATGCCGATGACAGCGAGGCATCCTTCCCGCTCCGCGCGCAGGTCACGGACGATCTCGCGAAACTCGCGGACGGGACCCTGAAGACGTGGTTCCTGACTCCCGCGGAGGCAGCGGGGACCGGTGAAGCGGGCGAAACCGGCGAGGCGCGCGAGACCGGCGGGGCGCGCGAGACCGGCGGGGCGTCCGGTTCCGTGCTCTCCGGTTTCATGGACGTCAGCGACGTCGAACTCCCGGACGACGCCGAGTACTACCTCTGCGGCCCCCTGCCGTTCCTGAAGTCGGTTCGGAGCGCCTTGATTGCCGGTGGCGTCCCCGCCAAGGACATTCAGTACGAGGTTTTCGGCCCGGATCTCTGGCTGGCTGACTTCCAGTAACCCGCGGCTCGCTGTTTCCTCCCGAACGCCCGGATTCGCCCAAAACTTGCGGGGTCGCCGTAGCCGTACGGCGACCCCGCGGCTTTCCGGCGAGCCCGGGCTTGGAGCCCCCGGCTAACGCACCGCCCGGCGCCGGCCGAACGCCACGAAGGCCGCGCCGAGCAGCAGGACACCGGCGCCGAGGCCCGCCAAGGGCAGGAGCCCGCCTGCGCCCGTGCTCGCTAGCTGGCCTGTGGTGCCCGACGTGTTGCCTGGTGCCGTGTTGTCCGGTGCTGTGCCGCCCATAATGACGGAGGTGTCCGACGGCGGGGCGGGAGCTTGCACCGGTTTGACCGGTCCGGCGGGAGCCCCGGCCGGGTTGGCGGGCTGTTGCGGGACCGCCGGCTGGCCAGGCGTTGCCGGCTGCACGGATCCTGTTGTCCCGGCTGGCGGCCCGGCCGGAGTTTCCCCGGAAACGGGCGCGGCGTCGACGCTGAACGCCACGGCGGCCGGCGGCGATGCGGCGCCGTCAATGCTTTGCGTCACGGTCAAGGTGTGCGCACCGGCGGCCAGTTCCGCGGGGAACGTGACACTCCACCGGGCACTGCCGGCCAAGGTCTGCGCGGTCCCGGGCTCGAGCGCGGCATTGCCCGCTCCGAAACCGGAACCGGCCTGCACGGAGTCCACGGCCACCCCGTCCACAGCCACGGCCACGCCGGCACCTCGAAGGGCCGTGCCAAAGATGGTGGCTGGCAGGGCGTCCTGTCGCAGGTGTTGGCCGTCCCTGAGGTTCGACACCGCCGGAGCCGGCGGAATGACGGTGTAGGTGCGGGTCGCCGCGGGACTGTCCATTTCTCCGGGGGCCGTGAGCACTGCCGTGACCGAAATTTTTCCGAAGACCGGCTGATCGGCCACGTTGATGCTCCAGCGGCCGTCTGCGTCGACGAGCCCGGTCCCGGTGAAGTCGCCGGAGAGCCGCACCGTGCCTCCGGCTTCTCCGGTGCCCTCGATGGTTTCGATGGCGGTGAGTCCCGGGCCGTCCGGCTGGCCGTCCACCGGTGAGGTGATGGCCGGAGCCGCGAGGCGGGAGACATCGACGGACAGGGCGACGGCGCCGGAGCCGCTGAAGCCGTTCACGGTCTCAGCCAAGAACTTGAAGGGCCCGGCCAACGACGGTGCAGGGAGCTGCCAGTTTCCCGACGCGTCGACCGGTACTTCCAGGGGCTGGCCGTCCTTCTGGCCTGAGGTCTGGCCTGGTTTCTGGTTCAGGACGGTGATGCGGACCTTGGAATTCGGAGCCACCACGGAGGCCGGACCGGCATCGATGTGCCCGGTAATCGGCTCACCGGCCGTGACGGTTCCGTTGGAGGCCGCAGCGAGCGCTGGCTTGGCCAGGAACAGTTGCAGTTGGACACCGCCGGGGACCTGGCCCATGGCGTCCTCGAGGCTGGTCGCGATGGCCCGCGTCTGGACGCCCTGGTCGGTACTTTCCGCCCCCGTGTGCAGCCCGACGGCGAAGTTCCCGCTGATCCACGGGCCGCCGGAGTCCCCGCCGCCGGAGGTGACGGACGTTGAGTCGAAGCCCCGGACGGCCCGGAGATCGTTGTCATAATCGGGCGGTAGTGAATTTGGCCCAACCATGGCCCAGATGCCGACCGAGTCCACCGTGCCGCATCTCCACCCGGTGGTCCGGCCGGACCGGCACACGGGCTGGCCCTGGAAAGGAGCCACTGTTCCCACAATCCTCACGGACGTCGGCCCCGGGTCGGCGGGCTTGTCCCATCGGGTGACGGCGGGCTGGAGGTCCAGGCCGCTCCTGATGCCGTGGAGGACGGCGATGTCCGTGCCGACGTTGGTGCCGTCCGGCGCAACTTTGGAATTGCCGGTGCCGCCGAACTGGCTGAACCCGAAGGTGCCCAGGATCCCGGCGGCCGCGCCAGAACCTGCACCCCCGGCCGCTGGCGCATCCGCCGGATTTTCGATCTCGGCCTGCTTCGCGGAGCCGTCACCGGCGCAGTGCCCGGCGGTCAGGACCAGAGGCTCGCCCGCGGGGCTGAAGGCCCCGAACCCGGCCGAGCACAGGGCTAGGCCGTCAACGATGTAGCCCTCGCCGCCAAAGTAGTCCTCCTCGGTGGTGATCCGGGATCCTTGTTCCAGCGTCACGTTGGCGTAGCGGGCCACGAATTCGGCCGCGGACATCTTCGGCACCGTGCCCGGAGCTTTCGCCGGCTGCACACCCGCGCCGGAGGCGGGAACAACGGAGKCGGGAACTGCGGCCGGAAGGGCGGGAAGGGCGTCGGCAGCCGGAACGGACTGCGCCGTGTTGGTGCCGCCGGTGCGGATGACAAAGTGGCCGTCTGTGTAGGTGACAGCCTGCAGCCCGGCGGCCCCGACCTCGCGGACATAGGCCTCGAACAGTTGCTGGGTGCTGGAGGCCAGCAGCTCCGCGGCTGACGGGACAGCGGCGGCGGCCGCGGGGGCGGCAAGCAGGAAGTCGGCCGGGCCGGACCCGTTCAGTTCGGCCACGCGGGCACGGAGTTCGGCGCCGCTGCCTTCAACCGCGATTTTGCCTCCGGCGAGGCTGATCCCCATATAGCCGGGAAGCGCACGCAGGGAGGGCGCGGCGTCGGCGGCCCGGCGGGCAAGCGCACCGGCGGCGTCGAATTCCGCGAGGGTCATGCCAAGGTCCCGCCGCACGGCCTCGGCGAGGCCGGCATCGCTGATCAGCGTCGCGGACGGCACCGGAGAAGAACCGGCCAAAGGCGCGTCAGCCGGCGCCGGGACCGCAGACGCAGACGCATCCGGCATCGGAACCGGCGTCGAAACCGGCGTCGCGATCGCCGACGCAGCCGGCGCCGGGTCTGCAGGGACTGGGGCGGGGGCGTTGGCTTCGGCCATCGCCGGGACCGCGGTCAGCGCAAAGGCAGGCACGGTACCGGCAAGCGCAATCGCGAGGGCAGCGGCGGCCCGCACCATCGGCTGGAACTTCGGAGTCTTCACTGGCCTACCCTAACTGCGCCCACCCTATCGGCCGAGCTTTCCGAGGATGGCCGCGAGTTCCGGGGTCGTCACGCCGTGGCGGAAGAGGTAGTCCGCGGTGTTGAGGGAGCGGACAAATTGCAGCAGGCTCTTGCCCCGGGATTCCAGCAGGGGCACCAGCACGTTCTCAGGCAAGAAACGCTCGTGGGGATGCGGGACGGCGGCGTGCCGGAGGTGCTCGTTGATGCCCCGCATGGAGCGCTGGTAGCTGCTCACAATGGCCTCGTCGCTGTCACCGGCGAGGTCCTGGAGCATCGCGGCGATCATGCCGCTCCGGTCCCGCCCCGCGGAGCAATGGATGACCACACCGCCCTCCGCGGCGGCCACCGCCTTGAAGACCCGGGCCAGCAGGTGCGGGAACAGCCTGGCGTTGTCCGCATAACAGGATGGGTCGTTGAGGTACGGCACGCAGAGCTCGCGGAATTCGCGGTTGTCCGGGTCTTCGGTGGGGGCCAGCACGACGTCGAAACCGGCCAGGGCCTCAGCCCGCACCGGCGGATCGGTCTCCCGACGCCGGATTTCGGCTTCGTTGCGGAGGTCGATGACGGTCCGGATGCCCCGGCGGTGCACCTGCCGCCAGCCGGACTCGGTGAGCCACTCCCGCCGTCCCATGCGGAACACGTCCCCGGCCACGTGCCACGCGTTGACGGCCCCATCCCACTCCACGGTTCCGGGCACCGCCTGCCCCTTGGCTTGGCCCAGGGGCGCTGCAGGAATCATCATCCAGAAAGCTAAGCACACGCACCGGCGCGATCCGCGGCAGGATTCACAAACGTTATACACAATGGGACCATTGGCATGGTGCGGGGTTAACGCTTCGCAACACGTTTTTCACGGCACGGGCGCTGAACCCAGGGTGCCACTGAGGAGAACACCATGGGACCTCTGAAACTACGACGCCGGCGGACCGCTCTGGCGGCCGGTCTCGCCGCCCTGGCCATGGCGGCCGGTGTGGCGGCGGTACCGGCGGAGGCGGCGGACAGGACCCGGTACGTCGCGCTCGGAGACTCCTATGCCGCCGGGCTGGGGGCGGGGCCGTACCTGGATGATTGCTACCGCAGCGAGAACAGCTATTCCGAACTCGCTGCCCACACGAAGACCATCAAACTCGTCGCCAACGCGGCCTGCAGCGGCAAGACGACCCAGGACGTCGTCAACACCCAGCTCAGGCGGCTGACCAGGACCACCGGGCTCGTCACCATCACCGCCGGCGGCAACAACCTCCGGTTTGCGGAAATCCTCGCCTCCTGCGGCGCCGCCATGGTCAATCCCGCTGCGGGGCCGCTGTGCGATGCAGCCAGTGCCTACGCCGAGGGCCAGATCTCCAGCCATCGGCTGTCCAGCGACGTGACAGCGATGATCCAGCGCGTGAAGGCTGCGGCCCCCAACGCCAAGGTTGTAGTGACGGGCTACCCCTACCTCTACGATCCGGTCGCGCCCGGCCAGGCTGATCCGATGTCCCGGTTCATCTACAAGGCCACGGTCCTGGCGGACGGCCTGAACGGCTCCATCGCCGCCGCCGCCCGGGCCACCGGAGCTGAGTACGTCGATGTGCGGGCCGCTTTCGCAGGTCACGGCGTGAACTCTGCGGCCCCGTGGATCAATTTCAGCCGTACGGCCCTCGCCAGTCCCGAAAACTTCCACCCGAACGCCCGGGGATACGAGGCGTACTTCGCATCGCTTAACGGGGCCAAGGCCTACTCGGCACGCTAGCGCCGCTTGGCCAGCCGGGCTTCGAGGGCGTTCCGGACCATCAGCCATTCATGTTCCAGGATGGAATACACGACAGTGTCCCGCAGCGCCCCGTCAGCGCTGCGCGTATGGCTGCGGAGCACGCCGTCCTGTTTGGCCCCCAGCCGCGTGATCGCCTCGCGGGACTGGTGGTTGAGCCAGTGCGTCCGGAACTCGACGGCGGGGCAGCCCAGCGTCTCGAAGGCGTGCCGCAGCAGCAGAAACTTGGAGTCCGGGTTGCTGCCGCTGCCATGCGCGGACGCCGCGTTCCAGGTGGAGCCGATCTCCACCCGGGGCGTGGCGGCGTCGATGTTCATGTAGGTGGTCATGCCGATCACCCGCCCCGGCCCGCCCGTGGCGGGGTCCAGCAGCCGCGTGGTGAAGGGCAGCATGGCGCCGCTGTCCCGCAGGGCCAGGCGACGCTCAATCTCGGCGGCCATGTGCTGCGGGGCGGGCACGCTGGTGTACCAGAGGTGCCACAGCTCGCCGTCGCGTGCCGCCTCGACAAGGCCGTCATGGTGGTCCTGGCTCAGCGGCTCAAGGACGACGTACTTGCCGGTCAGGGTGATGGGCGCAATCGCGGGGCGGTCCAGGGAGGTCACCGCACCATCCTAGGGGCAGGCACGAATGCCGGTCACTTGGTCCAGTCGAAGAAGCCCTTGCCGGACTTGCGGCCCAGTTCGCCGCGGGCGACCTTGTCGCGGAGGATCTGCGGCGGAGCGAAACGGTCACCAAGCGTGGACTGCAAGTACTCCGCGATGCCGAGGCGCACGTCCAGGCCCACAATGTCGGTGGTCCGCAGCGGTCCCGTGGGGTGCTTGTAGCCCAGCACCATGGCGTTGTCGATGTCTTCCGCGGTGGCCACGCCCTCTTCCACCATGCGCATCGCTTCGAGGGCGATCGCGACGCCCAGCCTGGAGGAGGCGAAGCCGGGCGCGTCGTTGACCACGACGGCGGTCTTGCCGAGCGCCTCGACCCACCCGCGGGCGGCCTGGGCCAGGGCGTCGGAAGTCTGCTCGCCGAGGACCACCTCGATGAGCGTCGACGCCGGCACCGGGTTGAAGAAGTGCAGGCCCAGGAAGTTCTGCGGCCGCTTCAGTTCGCGGGCCAGACCGTTGACGGAGAGCGAGGACGTGTTGGAGGCGAGGTAGGCGCCGTCGGCGAGCCGTTCCTCGATGCCGCGCAGCGCGGTGATCTTCAGGTCCCAGTCCTCCGGAACGGCCTCGACCACAAGCTGCCGGCCGACGAAGTCGTCGTAGTCCACGGTGACCTCGAGCCGGGAAACGATCTCGTCCAGGTTGCCGTCCACGGCGCCGCGCTCAATGCTCTTGGCGGCGGCGGACTCGACCCGCTCCCGGGCGGCCTCGGCCGACGCCTCGTCGCGCTCGACGACCACGACGTTGGCTCCGTTGATCAGGAAGGCGTGGGCGATGCCTGCGCCCATGCGGCCGCCACCGAGGACTCCCACGGAGTGGGGAAGGTTGCTGTTGGGAAGATCACTGGCGGGAAGGTTGGCGGGGAGTGCGGAGTTGCCCATGTCTATTTCTGCTTCCCTGATTCTTTGGCTGACTTCTTTTCTGATTTCTTATCCAGAAAAGCCTGCATACGGTCGAACTTGGCCTGGGATTCGAAGAGGATCCCCTGTGCCAGCTGGTCAATGAGGGGATGCGCCTCGGCCGGGGCATGGAACACGGATTTGGTGATCCGGACGGCGAGCGRATCCTGCGTGGCAATCCGGTCGGCGACGCTGTGGGCCGCGGCCATCAGATCGGACGGGTCATGGATTTCGGTGATGAGATTGACCGCGAGGGCACGTTCTGCGCGCAGCACGGAACCGGCGAGCAGCATTTCCTTGGCGACGGGCTCCCCCACGAGTTCCTTGAGGCGCCAGCTGGCGCCGGCGGCGGCCAGGATGCCGAGTCCGGTTTCGGGATTGCCGATCCGGACGGACGGGGTGCCGATCCGGAAGTCGGCGGCGTACGCCAGTTCGGCGCCGCCGCCGAGGCAGAAGCCGTCCAGTGCCGCGATGACGGGCATCGGCAGCTTGGCAATCCGGACGAAAATGGTGGAATTGATGCCCTGCAGGGCATCGTCGCGGCGGCGTTCGCGCAGCTGGCCGATGTCGGCGCCGGAGGCGAACACCCCGTCAGTGCCGGCGATGATGAGGACTTTGGGGTGCCGCTCGAGATGGGCGCAGACGGTGTGGAGTTCATCGACCATCTGCTGGTCGATCGCGTTGCGGACCTCGGGGCGGTTGAGCACCACCACCACGCGGTCCTCGCGCTCTTCGACCAGGAGCGTGCCGAAGCCAGCCGGGTCGAGGGC
Source organism: Arthrobacter sp. P1_A5 (assembly GCF_056406825.1). Lineage (NCBI taxonomy): Bacteria > Bacillati > Actinomycetota > Actinomycetes > Micrococcales > Micrococcaceae > Arthrobacter > Arthrobacter sp. P1_A5. Next base: position 29,681 of record NZ_JBFTZL010000015.1, read on the forward strand.
CGGGGCCGCCACTAGACGCGCTCCAGCAGCATGGCCGTGCCCTGGCCGACGCCGATGCACATGGTGGCGAGGCCGATTTTGGCGTTTTCGCGTTCCATCCGGCCCAGCAGTGTGATGGCGATCCGGGATCCGGAGGACCCCAGCGGGTGACCCAGGGAGATCGCGCCGCCGTCGCGGTTCACGATCTCCGGGTCGAGGCCGAGCCGGCGCATGCTGGCCAGGGACTGGGTCGCGAACGCCTCGTTGAGCTCGACGGCGCCGAGGTCCTCGACGCTGAGCCCGGAACGGGCGAGCACCTTCTGGGTGGCCGGGACCGGGCCGATGCCCATGATCTCGGGCTCGCAGCCGGCTGAGGCGCCGTCGATGATGCGGGCGCGGGCCGTGAGGCCAAGCTTCTGGATCGCGGCCTCCGAGGCAACGATGATGGCGGAGGCGCCGTCGTTGAGGGTGGAGGAGTTGCCGGCGGTGACGATCGAGCCGCCCTTGACTACCGGCCGGAGCCCGGCGAGGACGTCCATGCTGGTGCCGGCGCGKGGGCCCTCATCGGTGTCCACCACGGTCTCGCCCTTGCGGGTCTTGACGGTCACGGGGACGATTTCCTCGGCGAAGCGGCCGGCGGCGATGGCGGCCAGGGCGCGTTCGTGGGAGCGGACGGCGAAGGCGTCGGCGTCCTCCCGCGAGATGCCGTCAACCCGCCCCACTTCTTCTGCCGTCTCCGGCATGGAGTAGGTCATTTTGCCGTCCCGGGACAGCTCGCCCTTGGTGAACTGGGGGTTGACGAAACGCCAGCCGATGGAGGTGTCGAAGATTTCGCCCGGTTTGGCGAAGGCGGTCCGGGGTTTTTCCTGGACCCAGGGGGCGCGGCTCATGGATTCGACGCCGCCGGCGATCACGATGTCCGCGGCGCCGGACTTGATCATGTGGCTGGCCATGATGATGGCGCTGAGCCCGGAGGCGCAGAGCCGGTTCACGGTGATGCCGGAGATGTGGAGGGGCAGCCCGGCAAGGAGGGTGGCCATGCGGGCCACGTTGCGGTTCTCTTCGCCGGCACCGTTGGCGTTGCCGAGGATGACCTCGTCGATGGTGTCCGGATCGATGCCGGCGCGGGCCACAGCCTCGCGGACTACCAGTGCGGCCAGGTCATCGGGGCGGACTGCGGAGAGGGCGCCGCCGTAGCGGCCCACGGGAGTGCGGGCGCCGCCAACAAGAAAAGCCTCGACCATGAGAACATCCTTCACCAAGAAAGCGGGGCCGGCAGCAGAGTAATTTACCGACCGTTCGTTCTATAAAGATTACACGGCGGAGCAAGGGGGTCAACCGGATGCCGCCGGATTACGCGACGACGACGCCCAGATGAGCCGCGAGCAATGGAGCGAGCAGGGTGAGCTGGTGATCGTCGACGACGAGGCCGGACAGACTGCCCAGACCGCTGATGGTGCGGAAGTCGGTGCCCCGGAGGTCGAAGTCCTTGAGCCGGGCTCCGGTGAAATCGAGGGTGCCGATCGTGCAGTTCTTCAAGGCGACGCGCGTGGCGGTGCAGGAGCCCAGATCCAGCTCGTTAATGATGCAGTCGCTGATCTGCACGTCCGTGAGCTTGGATCCGCGCAGGTTCACGTAGTCGAGTTTGCCGCCGTCGATCCGCACGGACTGCCAGCCGCTTTCATAGAGCTCCGCCGATCCCCAGCGGGGGTTGCCGATCTCGACATCCCGCAGGCTGGTCCGGGCCGCCATCAGCACCGGGGCGTATGTCTCGGTCAGAATGCAGTCACGGAAAGTCGCGCCCCGCAGCTGCGTCTCATTGAAGGACACCCCGGTGAATTCGCACTCGGCAAAGTCCGTACCGCCCAGGTCCAGACCGTCTGCCGATGCGCGGCTGTAGCGGACGCCGTCGTACCGAACACCCCGACGGAACTCCGGGGCAGGGTCGTCCTGCAGATCCCCGGGCCGGACCGGCGCGAGCCGGGGGGCGGTGACCTTGGGGGTTTTCTCCGCCGCGGTGCGCCGGACCATCACTGGCACTCGGCCTTGGCCGCGATGTCCGCCAGGTCTTTTGCAAGCGCCTTGCGGGTGATGCGCATCCCGAGCGGACCGAACACGGTGAGCATGATCCTGCTGAACCGGGTCGGTTGGATGACTTCGGCGCCAAAGGTCAGCGTGAGGTCGGTTCCGCCGCCGCGCTCTGCCAGCGCGAACCTGGTGGTGTAGCCGGCGCCGCCTTGGAGGGCCTTCACGGTGGTGCTGCCGCCCCGGCCGTTCGACGGCGCCTCGGACTGGGATACCCACATCTCCACCGTTTCCGCGCGCCCCATCATGGTGCGGGTTTCCTTCCAGCGGGTGCCCACGGCATAGGGTCCGTCGGTGAGCATCTGGATCGATTCGACGCCGGAGAGGGTCGCGGCAGATCCGGGAATGTCCGACACCACCGCCCAGACCGCGTCCGCCGGAGCCTTGATGTGCTGCGTGAGAGTGGTCTTGTGGTCCATGACCTCGAGCCTAGCCCGCGGGCCGGGGGGATTTCATCCTTTCGCGAACCGCCCCGCCGCTGCCGCGGACGACGCTCCGGAGAATTACCCCGCGAGACCCCTTGAATTAGTAAGCATGCTTTGTGTTAGGCTGATCGGACAGTATTTTCAACCGGAACGAAAGGTGGCCTACACCATGGGTGTCGGAGACAAGATTCAGAACGAAGCAGAGCACCTCGGCGGCAAGGCCAAGGAAACTGCCGGAAACGCCACTGGCAACGACCAGCTGCGCGCCGAGGGCCAGAAGGACCAGGTTGTAGCCGACGCGAAGAAGGTCGGCGAAAACGTCAAGGACGCCTTCAAGAAGGACTAGTCCTTAGAACGATGGCGGCGCCGGATCTTCCTTTGGGGGATTTCCGGCGCCGCTTTTTTGTGCCCGTGCAAGAATGGCCCCACAGCCGACGGAGGGGTCAGCATGGCACGGACACACGAAGGACGCGGCAAGCCCGCCACCCGCGATCTCAGCAATACTGACCTCGGCAGGTCCGGCGCCGCCGCCGGCGGTTCGCCGGCGCTGCGCGGCTACCTGGCGACGCCGCAGGGCGAAGGGCCGTTCCCCGGGGTCCTGATGGTCCATGAGGCGTTTGGCCTGGACGACATCACCGTCCGCCACGCCGACCGGATGGCGGCGGCCGGCTACCTGACACTGGCCGTTGACCTGTACAGCGACGGCGGGGCGCGCCGCTGCCTCGTCGCCACCATGCGCGCGCTGTCCGCGGGCGAGGGCCGGGCCTTCACCGATCTGGCCGCCGCCCGGGACTGGCTGCGAGAAACCGGCCGGACCACCGGCAAGATCGGCGTCATCGGCTTCTGCATGGGCGGCGGCTTCGCCCTGCTGCTGGCCAATGACGGCTTCCACGCCGCCGCCGTCAACTACGGACGGCGCCCGAAAGACCCCGGGGAGGCCCTCGCCGGCGCCTGCCCGATCGTGGCCAACTTCGGTGGCCGGGACCGCACCCTGCCCGGCGAAGCGGCGAAACTCGCGGCCGTGCTCGACGGGCTGGGCGTGGAGAACGACGTGAAGGAGTTCCCGCACGCCGGGCACGCCTTCCTCAACGACGTGGAGACCGGGCCGAAGGTGCTGCGGCCGCTCATGCGGGTCATGGGCATCGGCCCGGATCCGGAATCGGCCCCGGAAGCCTGGCAGCGGATCGAGGACCACTTCGCCAAGCATCTGAACCCCAGCTGAGTCGCAGCAGGGGCTTTTGGTCCTCAAACGGCCCTGCCGCGACTTACTTGGGTGGGAGGGCGCCCGGCGTGAAACCATACGGAGCATGGCCCAGAAGATTGCGTACCAGGGTGAACCGGGCGCCAACTCCAATATTGCGTGCATGCAGATGTTTCCCGAACTGGAGAGCGTTCCCTGCGCGAGTTTCGAAGACGCTTTTGAACTGGTRGCCGTCGGCACCGCCGACCTGGCCATGATYCCGATCGAAAACTCCATTGCCGGCAGGGTGGCCGATATCCATGTGCTGCTGCCCCAGTCCGGGCTGCAGATCGTCGGCGAGTATTTTCTGCCCATTCACTTCGACCTGCTGGGCATCCCGGGCAGCACCATCGAGGCAGCCACCGAGGTCCACAGCCACCTCCACGCTTTGGGGCAGTGCCGGCGGCTGATCCGCTCCGCCAGCCTGCGCCCCGTGATCGCCGGCGATACCGCCGGGTCCGCCCGCGAAGTGCGCGACTGGAACGATCCCACAAAACTGTCGCTCGCTCCTCCACTCGCGGCCCAGCTCTACGGCCTGGAAGTGCTCGCCTCCGCCGTCGAGGATGACCCTTCCAACACCACGCGGTTCGTGGTTCTGGCACGGGAAGAGCCGCTGCCGGCCCGGGACATCCTGTCCGGACCGGCAGTCACCAGCTTTGTATTCCGTGTCCGGAATGTCCCCTCAGCCCTCTACAAGGCGCTGGGAGGATTCGCCACGAACGGGGTGAACATGACGCGGCTGGAAAGCTACATGGTAGGCAATGAATTTGCGGCCACGATGTTCATGGCCGACGTCGAGGGGCACCCCGAGGATTTGCCGCTCAGCCTGGCGCTGGAGGAACTGGAGTTCTTCACCACGGAGGTGCGCATCCTTGGCGTCTACCCCGCCGCGGAATACAGGTCCAGGCAGGCGGCCGGCCTCTGACCGCCAGCCTGGACAAACCTTGCGAAGAAGGCCACCCCACGGTCACACCGCCGCGGCCCGCCCTGCCCGCAGCAGGGGTGCGAAAAACGCGGCAAGCTCCGCCGTCGCCGTCAGCGGCAGGACGTTGGCCACGTACTGGTCCGGGCGCACCACCACGATGACGCCGCCGCGGTCGATGCCGCGCAACTCAAAGATGTCCGCCGCCGGGTCGGTGCCGTAGACCTTTTCGAGGTAGGGGAGCCTGAACGGCCCCACCTCCGGTTTGAACACCGCGGGGACGTTGCCGATGTCGATGCCCGTGTGATCCTGCTGGTAGATCACCTTCACGTCGAACCAGGCATCACGGTCGGACCCCGCGGGGGTGGCGGCGAGCGGCGAGTCCGGCGCGGCGGCCAGCCACGCGGCGAGGTCCGCGGCGGGCGACGGGACGCCCGCCTGTTGTCCTGGCGCCGCCTGGTCCGCGAAGACGTAGATGCGCCAGCGGCCGTCCGCCGTGGCCTGGTGGCCGAGCTGGACCGGGTTGGTGTCGCAGACCCGCACAACGGGCGCGGACTTGAAGCGCTTGCCGACGGGAAAGCCGGTGGCCAGCTGCTGGTGCGTCGCCTCGGCGACGACCATCGACGGCGAGTACTCGGTCATGAAGCCGGCAGGAAACTCGGCGGTGCGCACGTAGAAGTCCTCGAGCTCGGAGGGGTTTTCAAACTCCTCGGGCTTCTTCGCCATGAGCGTCGACCACACCTTGTCGAAGTCGATCAGGTTCTTCGCGACCACCTGYCGCTCGGCCGAGTACGTGGACAGCAGGCTCTCCGGGCTGCGTCCCTCCAGCACGTGGCCGAGCTTCCAGCCGATGTTGAAGCCGTCCTGCATAGAGACGTTCATGCCCTGGCCGGCCTTGGCGCTGTGCGTGTGGCACGCGTCGCCGGTGATGAACACTCGCGGCGTGCGGGTGCCCAACTCCTCCGGGAGGACGTCGTCGAACCTGTCGGTAAGACGGTGGCCCACCTCGTACACGCTGTGCCAGGCCACGTTGCGCACGTCGAGCGTGTAGGGGTGCATGATCGCGTTGGCCTTGGCGATGATCTGTTCGATGGTGGTCTTGCGGACCGCACCGCGGTCGTCCGCGGCGACCTCGCCGAGATCGACATACATGCGGAAGAGATGCCCGCCCTCGCGCGGGATCAGCAGGATGCTGCCGCCGTCGTGGGACTGGATGGCGCACTTGAGCCGGATGTCGGGGAAGTCCGTGGAGGCGAGCACGTCCATGACGCCCCACGCATGGTTGGCCTGGTCGCCCGCCATGGTGCAGCCGATCGAGTCGCGCACCTTGCTGCGGGCGCCGTCCGCGCCCACCACGTACTTGGCCCGCACGACGCGCTCCCGGCCCTCGTCAGGACCGGCGGTGTGCGCCAGCGTCACGGCGACCGGGTACTCGCCCTCGCCGGTGACCTCCAGGCCGCGGAACTCCAGCCCGTAGTCCGGGCTCATGCGGCTCGGTGACATGGCCATGAACTCGGCGAAGTAGTCGAGCACGCGGGCCTGGTTGACGATGAGATGCGGGAACTCGCTGATCCCGCCCGGGTCATCGAGGGTGCGGGCGCTGCGGACGATGTTCGAGGGGTCCGCGGGATCCGGCTTCCAGAACGCCATCTCCGTGATGCGGTACGCCTCGGCGATGATCCGCTCGGCGAAACCGAAGGCCTGGAAGGTCTCGACGCTGCGGGCCTGGATGCCGTCCGCCTGGCCGATCGCGAGCCGGCCCGGCCGGCGTTCCACGATCCGGGTGGTGACGCCCGGGAACTGGGACAGCTGGGCCGCGGCGAGCATGCCTGCGGGGCCGGAGCCCACGATCAGCACATCAACCTCGTCGGGAAGCTGCGTGGGCCGGTCGATGCCGGTGCCGGCGGCCGGCTGGACCCGCGGGTCACCGGATACGTAGCCGTGGTGGTGGAAATGCACGGGCTTTCCTCACTTCGTTGTGTGGCGGCCTGTCGCCGGCCTAGTGTGTTCGATATTAGAACGTGACGTTCGATAATAGAATTTCGGTCCCTGATCCAAAACTGTACGTCAGATATGACGCAGGTTACAAGTGCGCCAGATGGTCCCGGCAAATACCCCCGCAAACATCCCCGCGCAAGGGGTTGACGCTCCCCGATTCCCGGTCCATAGTGTTTCGTATACGATTTCGTACTCGATGAGGAGTAACACTTGGAACAGGTCACCGACCACATCCTGGCCGCGGCCCGCAAGGTCATCGCGGTGCATATCAACTACCCCAGCCGGGCAGCCCAGCGCGGCCGCACACCCGGGCAGCCCTCCTACTTCCTGAAGCCGTCGTCGTCGCTGGCTCTCGGTTCGGCAGCAGCGCCTTCAACCGTGGAGCGCCCGGCCGGCTGCGAACTCCTCGGCTACGAGGGCGAGATCGCCCTGATCATCGGCAAGACCGCCCGCCGCGTGGGCCTCGAGGATGCGTGGAGCCATGTCGAATGGGTCACCGCCAGCAACGACCTCGGCGTCTACGACCTCCGCTACGCGGACAAGGGCTCCAACCTCCGCTCCAAGGGCGGTGACGGGTTCACGCCCGTGGGCCCGGGCCTGATCGCGGCAGACGCCGTCGATCCCGCCAAACTGCGGATCCGCACGTGGCACAACGGTGAACTGGTCCAGGACGACACCACCGGGGACCTGCTGTTCCCGTTCGCCCGGCTCGTGGCCGACCTGTCCCAGCTGCTCACCCTCGAAGAGGGCGACATCATCCTCACCGGCACCCCCGCAGGGGCGTCGGTTGCCACACCGGGCGACGTCGTCGAGGTGGAAGTCAGCGCCGGCGAACTCTCCGCTCTCTCCACGGGCCGGCTGGTCACCCGGGTGTCGGAAGGCACGACGCCGTTCGCGGACTTCGGCGCCCGGCCCAAGACCGATGATCTCCAGCGGGAGGAAGCCTACGGTTCCCGTGAAGCGGCCGGCCTTGCTGCCGCCCAGTCGTCAGGGATGCCGGGCCTGTCCCCGGAGCTGAAGGCCAAACTGGAGTCCGTCTGCACCGCCACCCTGTCCTCCCAGCTGCGCAAGCGTGGCCTGAACAACGTCAGCATCGACGGCCTGACCTCCACCCGCCCGGACAAGCGGATCGTGGGCCTGGCCCGGACCCTGCGCTACGTGCCCAACCGTGAGGACCTGTTCACGACCCACGGTGGCGGCTTCAACGCTCAGAAGAAGGCCATCGACTCCGTCAACGAGGGCGAGATCCTGGTGATGGAGGCCCGCGGCGAAAAGGGCACCGGCACGATCGGGGACATCCTGGCCCTGCGCGCCCAGGTCCGCGGCGCCGCCGCCATCATCACCGACGGTGGCGTCCGCGACTTCACCGCCGTGGCCGCCATGGACATGCCGACCTACTATGCCAACCCGCACCCGGCCGTCCTGGGCCGCCGGCACATCCCCTGGGACACGGACATCACCATCGCCTGCGGCGGCACCACCGTGCAGCCCGGGGACATCATCGTCGCTGACGCAGACGGGATCCTGGTGATCCCGCCGGCCCTCGCCGATGAGCTCGCGGACGACTCCATCGCTCAGGAACGCGAGGAAACCTTCATCGCCGAGATGGTGCAGCAGGGCCACAGCGTGGACGGCCTCTACCCGCTCAACGCCGCCTGGCGGACCCGGTACCAGGAATGGGAAGCAGGCAAAACCCATGACTGACACAACCAGGGCCGCAGCCACGCCGGCAACCTCCGGCAGCAAATCCGAGCAGGCCTATGCGGCCGTGAAGGCCCGGATCGTGGACGGGACCTACTCCCCCGGCTACCGGCTGGTGCTGGCCAAGATCGCCGAGGACCTGGGCGTCAGCGTGGTGCCGGTCCGCGAGGCGATCCGCCGGCTCGAGGCCGAGGGCCTGGTCAAGTTCGAGCGGAATGTCGGCGCCACCGTGTCCGGGATCGACCCCACCGAATACCTCTACACGATGCAGACCCTTAGCATCGTCGAGGGCGCCGCAACGGCACTCTCGGCCCCGCTGATCGGGGCGGCGGACGTGGCCCGCGCCCGGGCCGTCAACGCCGAGATGCGCGAGTGCCTGCAGCACTTCGACCCCGTCCGGTTCACCCGGCTGAACCAGGACTTCCACTCCGTCCTGTTCGAGCACTGCCCCAACCCGCACATCCTGGACCTCGTCCACCGGGGCTGGAACCGGCTCGCGTCCCTGCGCTCCTCCACGTTCCGCTTCGTCCCGGGCCGGGCCCACGAATCCGTTGACGAACACGAGGCCCTGCTGCAGCTCATCGAATCCGGCGCCAGCCCGGATGACATCGAAAAGGCCGCCCGCCGCCACCGCAGCGCCACCCTCGACGCGTACCTCGCCCAAACCAACGCGGGGTCACTTAGCGCCCATTGAGGCGCCCGGCATGGGCCGTAAGTGACCCCGCGTTGCACTATCAGTAAGGAAAAACAATGACGTTCACTGCCGCAGAAACCACCACCCACTACGTTCCGCAGGGCATTCCCACCCACATCCAGCACTACATCAACGGCGAATTCGTCGACTCCGTGGGCGGGGCAACCTTCGATGTCCTGGACCCGGTGTCCAATACCAACTACGCCACCGCCGCCGCCGGCCAGAAGGAAGACATCGACCTCGCCGTCGCCGCGGCCCGCGAGGCGTTCACCAACGGCCCATGGCCGAAGATGAAGCCGCGCGAGCGGGCCAGGATCCTAAACAGGATCGCCGACGCCGTCGAGGCCCAGGAGGCCCGCCTGGCCGAGCTCGAAACCTTCGACACCGGCCTGCCCATCACCCAGGCCAAGGGCCAGGCGCTGCGCGCGGCCGAGAACTTCCGCTTCTTCGCGGACCTGATCGTGGCCCAATTCGACGACGCCATGAAGGTCCCCGGCGCCCAGATCAACTACGTCAACCGCAAGCCCATCGGCGTCGCCGGGCTCATCACGCCGTGGAACACCCCGTTCATGCTCGAGTCCTGGAAGCTCGCCCCGGCCCTGGCCACCGGCAACACCGTGGTGCTCAAGCCGGCCGAATTCACCCCGCTCTCTGCCTCGCTCTGGGCGACGATCTTCAAGGACGCCGGCCTCCCCGACGGCGTGTTCAACCTCGTCAACGGCCTCGGCGAGGAAGCCGGCGACGCCCTGGTCAAGCACCCGGACGTCCCGCTGATCTCCTTCACCGGCGAAACCACCACCGGCCAGACGATCTTCCGCAACGCCGCGGCCAACCTCAAGGGCCTCTCCATGGAGCTCGGCGGCAAGTCACCGTGCGTCGTGTTCGCCGACGCCGACCTCGACGCCGCGATCGACTCCGCCCTCTTCGGCGTCTTCTCCCTCAACGGCGAACGCTGCACCGCCGGCTCCCGGATCCTGGTGGAGCGCGCCGTGTACGAGGAATTCTGCGACAAGTACGCCGCCCGGGCAAAAAACATCGTGGTCGGGGACCCGCACGACCCCAAGACCGAGGTCGGCGCCCTGGTCCACCCTGAGCACTACGCCAAGGTGGCCTCCTACGTGGAAATCGGCAAGACCGAAGGCCGGCTCCTGGCCGGCGGCGGCCGCCCCGACCACCTGCCCGAAGGCAACTACATCGCCCCCACCGTGTTCGCCGACGTCGCCCCGGACGCGCGGATCTTCCAGGAGGAAATCTTCGGCCCCGTCGTCGCCATCACACCGTTTGATACCGACGACGAAGCCCTCGCCCTGGCGAACAACACCAGGTACGGGCTCGCGGCGTACATCTGGACCCAGAACCTGACCCGCGCGCACAACTTCTCCCAAAACGTCGAGGCCGGCATGGTCTGGCTCAACAGCCACAACGTCCGCGACCTCCGCACCCCGTTCGGCGGCGTCAAGGCCTCCGGCCTGGGCCACGAGGGCGGCTACCGCTCGATCGACTTCTACACCGACCAGCAGGCCGTCCACATCACCCTCGGCACCGTTCACACGCCCAAATTCGGCGCCTAAGTTTCCCGCCGGCGCCACCCAGACCCCTTTCAAAGAAGAGAGAGCACCATGACCAACTTCGTCCCCACCCCCACTGTCCCGGCCCCGGACATCGTCCGCTGCGCCTACCTGGAACTCGTGGTCACGGACCTCGCCAAGTCCCGCCAGTTCTATGTGGACCTGCTGGGCCTGCACGTCACCGAGGAAGACGAAAACACCATCTACCTGCGCTCCCTGGAAGAGTTCATCCACCACAACCTGGTGCTGCGCAAGGGGCCCGTGGCCGCCGCGGCCGCCTTCGCCTACCGGGTGAAGTCGCCGGCAGAGGTGGACGCGGCCGAGGCCTATTACAAGGAACTGGGCTGCCGCACCGAGCGCCGCAGGGAAGGCTTCACCAAGGGCATCGGCGACGCCGTCCGCGTCGAGGATCCGCTGGGCTTCCCCTACGAATTCTTCTACKAGACCGAACACGTCGAGCGTCTCACCCAGCGCTACGACCTCTACTCCGCCGGCGAACTGGTCCGGCTGGACCACTTCAACCAGGTCACCCCGGACGTCCCGCGCGGCCGGGCGTACCTCGAGGACCTGGGCTTCCGCGTCTCCGAGGACATCAAGGACTCCGACGGCGTCACGTACGCCGCGTGGATGCACCGCAAGCAGACTGTGCACGACACCGCCCTGACCGGCGGCAACGGCCCGCGGCTGCACCACATTGCCTTCGCCACGCACGAGAAGCACAACATCATCCAGATCTGCGACAAGATGGGCGCCCTGCGCATCTCAGACCGGATCGAACGCGGCCCCGGCCGGCACGGCGTCTCCAACGCCTTCTACCTCTACATCCTGGACCCGGACGGCCACCGCATCGAGATCTACACCCAGGACTACTACACCGGCGACCCGGACAACCCCACCATCACCTGGGACGTCCACGACAACCAGCGCCGCGACTGGTGGGGCAACCCCGTGGTCCCCTCCTGGTACACCGAAGCCTCCCTGGTCCTGGACCTCGACGGCAACCCCCAGCCCGTGATCGTCCGCGAGGAAAAGAGCGAGATGGCCGTGACCGTGGGCGCCGACGGGTTCTCCTACACCCGCAAGGAAGAGGACGGCTCTGCCGGAGAAGCGACGGGCTTCAAGCTCGGGGCGCAGGTTTAGCGTGCTGGATTCCGCGACGATCGAGGCCATCGCAGACGAACTGCTGGAAGCCGGCCGGAACCGCAAACCGGTCCCCCGCCTGACCACCCGCTACCCGGGGATGACGGTGGAGGACTCCTACGCAGTCCAACGGCTGTGGCGGCGGCGCAACGAGGACGCCGGACGCCGGCTCGTGGGCCGCAAGATCGGCCTCACGTCCAAGGCGATGCAGGCCGCGACCGGCATCACCGAGCCGGACTACGGCGCCATCTTCGATGACATGGTGCTGGAAACCGGCTGCTCCGTGGACTGGGACCGGTACACCCATCCCCGGGTGGAGGTGGAGCTCGCGTTCGTGTTGAAGACCGACCTCGCCGGTCCCGGCTGCACCATCTTCGACGTCCTGACCGCCACGGACTACGTGGTCCCGGCCCTGGAGATCCTGGACTCCCGGATCGAAATGGAGGGCCGGACCATCGTGGACACCATCGCGGACAACGCGGCGATGGGCGCCATGGTGATCGGCGGCAACCCCGTCCGCCCGGACGCCGTGGACCTGCGCTGGGTCTCCGCCATCCTCTACAAGAACCAGACCGTGGAGGAAACCGGCGTCGCGGCAGGGGTCCTGGACCACCCGGCCAACGGCGTGCACTGGCTGGCCAACAAGATTGCCGCCCACGGCGATGGCATGAAAGCCGGCGACATCATCCTCGCCGGCTCCTTCACCCGGCCCCTCTGGGTCTACAAGGGTGACACCGTGCACGCCGACTACGGACCCCTGGGGAGCATCACATGCCGCTTCGAGTAGAACCCGACGCAACCTTCAAGCACGCCCTGCGCAACCAAACCGGCGCTGCCGGCCGGCCGCTGGCCGGGATGTGGGTGTGTTCGGGCAGTCCCCTGGTAGCCGAGCTTTGCGCCGGGTCCGGTCTGGACTGGCTCCTGATCGACGCCGAGCACAGCCCCAACGGACTCGAATCCATACTGGCCCAACTGCAGGCCGTGCACGGCTACCCGGTCCATCCGGTGGTCCGGCCGCCGGTGAATGACACGGTGCTCATCAAGCAGTACCTGGACCTGGGCGTCCAGAACCTGCTGATCCCCATGGTGAACTCGGCAGCCGAGGCGGAGGCCGCCGTGGCCGCCACCCGCTACCCGCCCCACGGCGTCCGCGGGGTGGGCTCGGCCCTTGCCCGGGCCGCGCGCTGGAACCGGATCCCGGACTACCTCGCCCGCACCTCCGACAC
>NZ_JBFTZL010000016.1:0-42208 GCF_056406825.1 Arthrobacter sp. P1_A5
AGCTTATTGTTCGTCGCCGTCGTACTGGCAAGAACAAGCGATAGGAGCCTGGACACATGCCACGCAGCCTGAAAAAAGGTCCTTTCGTTGACCAGCACCTCTTTGTAAAGGTAGCCAGGGAAAACGAAAAGGGCACCAAGAACGTCATCAAGACCTGGTCCCGCCGTTCGATGATCGTCCCCGACATGCTCGGCCACACGATCGCCGTACACGACGGACGCAAGCACATCCCCGTGTTTGTCACTGAGTCGATGGTCGGGCACAAGCTCGGCGAATTCGCTCCCACGCGGACATTCCGCGGCCATGTCAAGGACGACCGTAAGGGCAAGCGCCGCTAGGCGCCTGCACTTACGTCAAAGACGAGAGAAGGAAAGCAATGGAAGCCAAGGCAATTGCGCGTCACATCCGCGTAACGCCTATGAAGGCCCGGCGCGTCGTCAACCTTGTTCGTGGTAAGCAAGCGAATGAGGCTCTGGCAATTCTGAAGTTTGCCCCCCAGGCAGCTTCGGAGCCGGTATTCAAGGTAGTTCAGTCGGCAATCTCCAACGCCCGGGTCCTCGCGGACCGCGACGGCGTGGCGTTTGACGAAGGTGACCTCATCATCAGCGAAGCGTTTGTTGATGAAGGCCCGACCATGAAGCGGTTCCAGCCGCGAGCCCAGGGTCGTGCATTTCAGATCAAGAAGCGCACGAGCCACATCACCGTGGTAGTCGCTACCCCGGAGAAAGAGGAGGCTCGCTAAGTGGGACAGAAAGTTAACCCGCACGGGTTCCGACTCGGCATCACCACCGATCACGTATCGCACTGGTTCGCCGACAGCACCAAGGCCGGCCAGCGGTACAAGGACTTCGTTCGCGAAGACATCCGTATCCGCCAGCTCATGTCCACGGGCATGGAGCGCGCCGGTATCGCCAAGGTCGAAATCGAGCGCACCCGCGACCGTGTCCGCGTGGATATCCACACGGCACGTCCGGGCATCGTCATCGGCCGCCGCGGCGCTGAAGCAGACCGCATCCGCGGCGAGCTTGAGAAGCTCACGGGCAAGCAGGTTCAGCTGAACATCCTCGAGGTCAAGAACCCCGAGATGGAAGCCCAGCTTGTTGCCCAGGGCGTTGCTGAGCAGCTGACTTCCCGCGTGGCTTTCCGCCGTGCGATGAAGAAGGCCATGCAGTCCGCACAGCGCGCCGGTGCCAAGGGCATCCGGATCGCTTGCTCGGGTCGACTGGGCGGCGCAGAAATGTCCCGCTCGGAGTTCTACCGCGAAGGCCGTGTGCCCCTGCACACCCTGCGTGCGAACATCGACTACGGCTTCTACGAGGCCAAGACCACCTTCGGCCGCATCGGCGTGAAGGTCTGGATCTACAAGGGCGACGTCACTGCCAAGGAACTGGCTCAGCAGGCAGCTGCTGCTCCGTCCCGTGGCCGTGCCGGCGACCGCCCGGGCCGCCCGGGTGGCGCCGACCGTGGTGACCGCCGCCGTCGTCCCGACCGCCCCGCAGCCGAGGCAGCACCTGCCGCCGAAGCTCCGGCTGTCGAAGCCGGTGCCGCAGGCACGGCACAGTCAGTAGAAGGAGGACAGGCTTAAATGCTTATCCCACGTCGAGTCAAGCACCGTAAGCAGCACCACCCGGGTCGTTCCGGCGCTGCTACGGGCGGCACCCAGGTCTCCTTCGGTGASTRSGGCATCCAGGCGCTGAGCCCGGCCTACGTCACGAACCGTCAGATCGAATCTGCCCGTATCGCGATGACCCGCCACATCAAGCGTGGCGGAAAGGTCTGGATCAACATTTACCCGGACCGTCCGCTGACGAAGAAGCCGGCCGAAACCCGCATGGGTTCCGGTAAGGGTTCTCCGGAATGGTGGGTCTCAAACGTCAAGCCGGGCCGGGTTCTCTTCGAACTCTCCGGTGTCAGTGAAGAGGTAGCTCGCGAGGCCCTGCGCCTGGCAATCCACAAGCTGCCGTTGAAGGCACGCATTGTGCGTCGCGAAGGTGGTGAGTAGAAATGGCAGTAGGATCCAAGGAACTTGCATCCGCGCAGCTGGACGGTTTCGACAACGAGCGTCTCGTTGAAGAACTCCGCAAGGCCARGGAAGAGCTGTTCAACCTGCGTTTCCAGTCCGCCACCGGTCAGCTGGAGAACCACGGTCGTCTGCGCGCGGTAAAGAAGGACATCGCCCGCATCTACACCGTTCTCCGTGAGCGCGAGCTCGGCATTCGTGCCGAGGTTGCCGCACCGGTTGTGGAAGCCAAGGAAGAGAAGAAGTCCAAGAAGGCTGCAACCAAGAAGGCTGAGAAGGCTGAAACGGTTGAATCCGAGGAGGATGCCAAGTGAGTGAAAAGGACGAGAACGTGACGGAAACTGTTTCCGACGCAGCCAAGGCTGACGAGCGCGGTTACCGTAAGACGAAGCGCGGCTACGTCGTCTCGGACAAGATGGAAAAGACCATCACTGTCCAGGTCGAAGACCGCGTGAAGCACGCCCTCTACGGCAAGGTCATCCGCCGCAACGCCAAGATCAAGGCTCACGACGAAGAGAACAGCGCCGGCATCGGCGACCTCGTGCTCCTCGCCGAGACCCGCCCGCTGTCCGCTACCAAGCGGTGGCGTCTGGTCGAGATCCTCGAGAAGGCCAAGTAACACCTGCACCTGTTTGCCTGGTGATACAGCAGAAGCCCCCGTTCCCCTTTGGGGAGCGGGGGCTTCCGCGTTGCCGGCAGCCGCCGCAGCCGGCAGCCTGAGACCGGCGGCAGCCGTTTACCCTGCTCGTCAGGCAGAGCAGCCTTTGGGGGCTTACGACGCCGGCGGGCCGGGTTCCCGGGATACGCGGCGGCGGACGGGCCCAAAGCCTGTCCGGCGGAACGGGGTAACGGCTTCGCGGYTACGGGGGAGGGGTGTGCAGGTTCCATGGCTGTGATATGGGGATACGCCCAAAACGTGCTAAGATTTTGAGTTTGTATGGCGCCTTTTGCGCGCCGTCATCAACCTCGTAAACAATCGTGCCACGGCATAGTGCCCCCTTGCGCCCCGACTCGTCGGGAACCGCCTGGGAAGCAAATGTTTTTGGCACGGGCGTTTAGGCCTGGTCTGGCAAAATCCAGGCAGGTCAAGAGACACCCCGATCAACCGTTCCGCAAGGCTCATTCCGTAGGAAGATTTTCGGTCTGAGAACCAGCGCGACGCAAGGAGTAAATAGTGATTCAGCAGGAGTCGCGACTCAAGGTCGCCGACAACACGGGTGCTAAGGAAATCCTTACCATTCGCGTTCTCGGTGGATCTGGCCGTCGCTACGCAGGCATTGGCGACGTAATCGTCGCTACCGTCAAGGACGCAATTCCGGGCGGCAACGTAAAGAAGGGCGACGTCGTCAAGGCTGTCATCGTCCGTACCAAGAAGGAACGCCGCCGTGCGGATGGTTCCTACATCAAGTTTGACGAGAACGCAGCCGTCATCCTGAAGAACGACGGTGACCCCCGCGGTACCCGTATCTTCGGACCGGTTGGTCGTGAACTTCGCGACAAGAAGTTCATGAAGATCGTTTCTCTGGCTCCGGAGGTGCTCTAGTCCATGGCTAAGATCAAAAAGGGTGACCTCGTTCAGGTCATCACTGGCGCCAAGGCTGAGCGCGGCGGCGACAAGGGTAAGCAGGGCAAGGTTCTGCGCGTATACCCGGAGACCAACCGCGTGTTGGTTGAAGGCATTAACCGCGTGACCAAGCACACCAAGGTCGGTCAGTCGCAGCGCGGCACCAAGACCGGTGGCATCGAGGTCGTCGAGGCTTCGATCCACATCTCCAACGTGGCTCTGGTTGACCCGTCCACCAAGAAGCCCACCCGCGTCGGTTTCCGCACCGAGACCGTTGAGCGCGATGGCGTGAAGCGTGACGTGCGCGTCCGCGTGGCCAAGAGCTCAGGGAAGGACATCTAATGACTGAGACTCTCGAGACTCCGGCAAGCAAGATCGTTCCTCGTCTGAAGACCAAGTACGCCGATTCCATCAAGAACACGCTGACTGAGGAATTCAAGTACCAGAACGTCAACCAGGTTCCCCGCCTGGTGAAGGTCGTTGTGAACATGGGTGTTGGAGATGCCGCCAAGGACTCCAAGCTGATCGACGGCGCTGTCCGCGATCTGACCCTGATCACCGGCCAGAAGCCGCAGGTAACCAAGGCCCGCAAGTCGATCGCACAGTTCAAGCTGCGCGAAGGCATGCCGATCGGTGCACACGCAACTCTGCGTGGGGACCGCATGTGGGAATTCCTGGACCGTCTGGTCACGCTGGCCCTGCCGCGTATCCGCGACTTCCGTGGCCTCAGCGGCAAGCAGTTCGATGGCAACGGCAACTACACCTTCGGTCTGACCGAGCAGGTTATGTTCCACGAGATCGACCAGGATTCCATTGACCGCGTTCGCGGTATGGACATCACCGTCGTGACCACTGCCAAGACCGACGACGAAGGCCGCGCGCTGCTGAAGGCGCTTGGCTTCCCGTTCAAGACCGAAGACTAATCTAGCTACGTAAAAGGTCCGCCCGCGCTCCTTTCCGAATTCTGTTCGGGACAAAGAGTACGGCGGAAACCGTTATGAGGAAGGGCAAGAGCCCACATGACAATGACAGATCCCGTCGCAGACATGCTTACGCGTCTGCGCAACGCTAACTCGGCATACCACGATTCCGTGACCATGCCGTACAGCAAGCTCAAGGCACGCGTTGCCGACATCCTGAAGGCTGAAGGTTACATCGCCTCCTGGAAAGAAGAAGACGCTGAGGTTGGCAAGAAGCTGACCCTCGAGCTCAAGTTCGGTCCGAACCGCGAGCGTTCAATCGCTGGCGTTCGTCGTATTTCCAAGCCGGGACTGCGCGTTTACGCAAAGTCCACCAACCTGCCGCACGTGCTCGGTGGCCTGGGTGTCGCAATCCTGTCCACCTCTTCCGGCCTCTTGACTGACAAGCAGGCCGGCAAGAAGGGCGTGGGCGGCGAAGTCCTCGCTTACGTCTGGTAACGGGAAAGGAAGAGAATAATGTCACGTATTGGACGTCTCCCCATCACCGTTCCTGCCGGCGTTGAGGTCAAGGTTGACGGCTCTGTCGTCAGCGTCAAGGGTTCCAAAGGCGAGCTGAGCCACACTGTGGCCAGCCCGATCGAGGTTTCCCTGGAAGATGGCACCCTGACTGTCGCCCGCCCGAACGACGAGCGCGCCTCACGTTCGCTGCACGGCCTGACCCGCACCCTGATCGCCAACATGATCCAGGGTGTCACCGCAGGCTACGAGAAGAAGCTTGAGATTGTCGGTACCGGTTACCGCGTCCAGGCCAAGGGTTCTGACCTGGAGTTCGCTCTGGGCTACAGCCACCCGGTCAACGTCTCGGCACCGAACGGCATCACCTTTGCAGTTGAGACCCCGACCAAGCTCTCTGTTTCAGGTATCTCCAAGCAGCAGGTCGGCGAGGTTGCTGCCAACATTCGCAAGCTGCGGAAGCCGGACCCCTACAAGGGCAAGGGCATCCGTTACGCAGGCGAAGTCATCCGCCGCAAGGTCGGAAAGGCTGGTAAGTAACCATGGCGATCGCAATTAACAAGAAGCGTACGAACAAGAGCAAGTCTGCCCAGCGCAGCCGCCGCCAGCTTCGTATCCGCAAGCGCATCTCCGGTACGGCTGTACGCCCGCGTCTGGTCGTCAACCGCTCCGCACGTCACGTATTCGTCCAGGTTGTCGATGACACCAAGGGCCTGACCGTGGCAAGCGCCTCCACACTGGAAGCCGACCTTCGTGCATTCGACGGTGACAAGACCGCCAAGGCCAAGCGCGTTGGCGAACTGGTCGCCGAGCGTGCCAAGGCTGCCGGTATCGAAGCAGTTGTCTTCGACCGCGGTGGTAACAAGTACCACGGCCGGATCGCCGCCGTCGCTGACGGCGCACGTGAAGGTGGGCTGGCACTGTGACCGAAAATAACGAAAAGGACATTCAGGTGACTGAAGCTGTAGCTGCTCCGGCAACTGAGACCGCTGCGCCTGCTACCACTGACGACCGCCGTGGTGGCGCTCGTCGTGGCGAGCGTGGCGACCGCGGCCAGGGCCGTGGCGACCGTGGCGGCCGTGGTGGCCGTGACGGCGGCCGCGAGGCCGAGAAGAGCCAGTTCGTAGAGCGCGTCGTAACCATCAACCGCGTTTCCAAGGTCGTCAAGGGTGGTCGTCGCTTCAGCTTCACCGCCCTCGTCGTCGTCGGTGACGGCAACGGCATGGTCGGCGTCGGCTACGGCAAGGCAAAGGAAGTTCCTGCCGCTATCGCGAAGGGCGTTGAAGAGGCCAAGAAGTCCTTCTTCCGCGTTCCCCGCATCGGCAGCACCATCCCGCACCGCGTTCAGGGTGAGGCCGCCGCAGGCGTCGTCATGCTGCGCCCGGCTTCCGCCGGTACCGGTGTTATCGCCGGTGGCCCGGTCCGTGCAGTACTGGAGTGCGTGGGCATCCACGACATCCTCTCCAAGTCGCTCGGTTCTTCCAACGCCATCAACATCGTTCACGCAACCGTTGACGCGCTGAAGCGCCTCGAAGAGCCGGCAGCAGTGGCAGCACGCCGCGGCCTCCCGCTCGACGAGATCGCCCCGCCGGCAATGGTCAAGGCTCTCCTGAACCAGAAGGCAGGTGTCTGAGTCATGGCTAAGAACGTGCTTGTCTCCGACGCAAAGTTGGAGATCACTCAGATCAAGTCCGCCATTGGCGGCAAGCAGAACCAGCGCGACACCCTGCGGTCCCTCGGCCTGAAGCGGATCGGACACACCGTTGTCCGCACCGCCGACGCCGTGACCGTCGGGATGCTCAACACGGTTCCGCACCTGGTAAAGGTAGAGGAGGCGAAGTAAATGGCAGAGAAGAACACCGCCGAAAAGGCACAGGGCGCCGCTGAGAAGCAGAACGCACTGAAGGTTCACCACCTGCGTCCCGCCCCGGGTGCCAAGACCGCCAAGACCCGTGTTGGTCGTGGTGAAGGTTCCAAGGGTAAGACCGCTGGTCGCGGTACCAAGGGTACGAAGGCCCGCTACCAGATCAAGGCTGGCTTTGCCGGCGGCCAGCTGCCGCTGCACATGCGCCTGCCGAAGCTGCGCGGCTTCAAGAACCCGTTCCGGGTTGAGTACCAGGTTGTAAACCTGGACAAGCTCAACGAGCTGTACCCGGAAGGTGGCGCTGTCACCGTGGAGAACCTGGTCGAAAAGGGTGCCGTTCGCAAGAACCAGCCCGTCAAGGTGCTGGGCACCGGCGACATCACCGTCAAGGTTGACGTCACCGTCCACGCATTCTCGGCCAGCGCTGCTGACAAGATTGCTGCAGCAGGCGGAAGCACCACCGCCCTCTAACGAGGCGGCGGGGCAGTTGCCCGTTGTTGAAACTCCCGGTACCAGGGGCTCAGGCCCCCGGTGCCGGGAGTTTTTTTCATTTTCCGGGCCCCGCCGATTGTTCGCGGGGCGCATCCACCCGTTAGACTCGGTTGTTGGGTTTATTTGACCTGTCTCACACGACTTTACTTATTACTCAGGAGGACGCTTGCTTAGCGCATTTGGCCGGGCCTTTCGCACGCCTGATCTGCGACGCAAGTTGTTGTTCACGCTGGGAATCATCACAATCTTCCGCTTGGGTGCCTTCATCCCCTCGCCTGGTGTGAGCTACCAGAATGTCCAGCAATGCTTGCAGAACGGTCAGACCTCGGGCGGGATCTACCAGCTCGTCAACCTGTTCAGCGGCGGTGCATTGCTGCAGGTGTCCATCTTTGCCCTCGGCATCATGCCGTACATCACCGCCAGCATCATCGTCCAGCTGCTCCGGGTGGTCATTCCCCGCTTCCAGCAGCTGTACGAGGAGGGCGCGTCAGGGCAGTCGAAACTGACCCAGTACACCCGTTACCTCACGATCGCACTCGGCCTGCTCAATGCCACGACACTGGTGTCGCTGGCACGCTCCGGCCAGCTGCTGCCTAACTGCCAGCTGCCCATCATCCCGGACAGCTCGATCGTCACCACGGTCCTGATCATCATCACGCTCACGGCCGGCACCGGCCTGATCATGTGGATGGGCGAGCTCGTGACGGAAAAAGGCGTCGGCAACGGCATGTCCCTGCTGATCTTCACGTCCATCGCCGCAGGCTTCCCCGGCTCGCTCGGTGCGATCTGGAAGGCCCAGGGTCCCGGAACCTTCTTCCTGGTCCTGATCATCGGCCTGCTCACCGTGGCGCTTGTGGTCTTCGTGGAGCAGTCCCAGCGCCGGATCCCGGTGCAGTACGCCAAGCGGATGATCGGCCGCCGCAYGGTCGGCGGAACCAGCACCTACATCCCCATCAAGGTGAACATGGCCGGCGTCGTGCCCGTCATCTTCGCCTCGTCCATGCTCTACCTGCCGGGGCTGATCTCACAGTTCAACCAGCCCAAGGCCGGCGAGCCGGTACAGCCCTGGGTTGAGTGGATCAACAACAACCTCACCAAGGGCGATCACCCGATCTATATGGCACTGTATTTCGCCATGATTGTGTTTTTCACCTACTTCTATGTTGCGATTACTTTCAACCCCGAAGAGGTCTCGGACAACATGAAGAAGTACGGCGGCTTCATTCCGGGCATCCGCGCCGGCAAGCCGACCGCGGACTATCTTCAGTACGTCCTATCCCGGATCACCCTGCCCGGCGCCTTCTACCTCGGCTTCGTGGCATTGATCCCGCTGGTTGCACTGGTCCTGATCAACGCGAACCAGAACTTCCCGTTCGGCGGCACCTCGATCCTGATCATGGTGGGCGTCGGTCTGGAGACCGTGAAGCAGATTGATGCGCAACTACAGCAACGTCACTACGAAGGGCTTTTGCGATGACGAGAATGTTGATTATCGGACCTCCCGGGTCCGGCAAGGGAACGCAGGCGGAACGCATTTCAGAACGCCTCGGCGTCGTTGCGATCTCCACCGGAGACATCTTCCGCGCCAACGTCAAGGGCGAGACTCCGCTCGGCGTCGAAGCCAAGAAGTACATGGACGCCGGCGACTTCGTCCCGGACAGCGTCACCAACAAGATGGTGCGCGATCGCCTCAATGAGGACGACGTCGAGGCAGGCTTCCTGCTCGACGGGTACCCGCGCACCACCGCRCAGGTGGACTACCTCGAGGACATCCTCGCCGGCGCTGACCAGAAGCTCGACGTCGTGCTCCAGCTCACCGCTGACGACGAGGAGCTGGTTACCCGCCTCCTGGGCCGTGCCAAGGAAACCGGCCGCAGCGACGACAACGAAGGCGTTATCCGTCACCGGCTGGACCTCTACCACGAGCAGACCGAACCTGTGGTGGCCAAGTATGCCGAACGCGGCATCCTGACCCAGGTAGACGGCATCGGTGCCATCGACGAAGTCACCGAGCGCGTCATGGAAGCGATCAAGTCGGCCCAGGCCGCCTGATCCTCACCCCCTGATCCACGCATGCTCAATGCGGCTGACGCAGAACAGAGACGCAGTGCAGAAGGGCGCGTTCCGTACCATCGGGTACGGGACGCGCCCTTCGGCGTTGGGTGGCCCCGCAACGGGCCCGTTCCGAACCGTTGAACCGGTACGGGAGAATAGAGCTTGAAGACTTGGGTTGATGACCCATGGTGGAGGCCCGGGATCCAGCCCGCCCGGACCGCGAGAGAAAATTTTGAGGTAGCGATGGCATTCGGCCAGGCACGCATTGAATACAAGACCAACGCCCAGATGCGCACGATGCACGAGGCCGGACTGGTCCTGAGCCGGGCACTGGATGCAGCGGTGGCCGCCGCGGCCCCCGGCGTCACCACGGCCCGGCTGGACGAGGTTTTCGCCGCCGTGCTCCAGGACGCCGGCGCCAAGTCCAACTTCCTCGGCTACCACGGGTTCCCGGCCACGATCTGCACCTCGGTGAACGAAGAGGTGGTGCACGGCATCCCCGGCGGCCGGGTTCTGGCGGACGGCGACATCATCTCGATCGACGGCGGCGCGATCGTGGACGGCTGGCACTCCGATTCGGCGCGGACTGTGGTTGTCGGCACCGCCGATCCCGAAGACGTACGCCTCTCCGAGGTTACCGAGGAGGCCATGTGGCGTGGCATCGCAGCCCTGGCCACCGGGAAATTCGTGGGCGATATCGGCAACGCCGTGGACGACTACGTCTCCTCCGTGCCGGGCAAACCGCTGGGCATCCTGGAGGACTATGTAGGGCACGGAATCGGCTCCGAGATGCACATGGCTCCGGACGTGCTGAACTACCGCACCGGCCACCGCGGGCCGAAGATCCGCCCGGGGCTGTGCCTCGCAATCGAGCCCATGCTGGTCCGGGGCAGCATCGAGACCGCAATCCTGGACGACGACTGGACCGTCGTCACCACGGATGGCAAGCGCTCCTGCCAGTGGGAGCACTCGGTCGCTGTGCACGAGAAGGGGATCTGGGTCCTCTCGGCACCTGACGGGGGAGCGGCGAAACTGGCGCCGCTCGGCGTCGTGCCCGTCCCGATTCCCTAGGCCCGAACTACACGGCGACTCGCGGGTTTTCTGGCGGCGCGCAAAATCCCTGGCGACGGAAGACCCATAGCGCCAGGGATTTTGCGTGTCGCGGGTCAGCGGGGGCGCACAATGGAGCCATGGGAGCAACGGGAGCCATCACAGACGTGGCCGGGATCCGGGTGGGGCATGTCCAAAAGTCCGGCGACGGCTGGCTGAGCGGAGTGACTGTGGTTCTCCCGCCGCCGGGCACCGTCGGCTCGGTCGACGTCCGGGGCGGCGGGCCCGCGACGCACGAGACGGACTCACTGGATCCCACTACGCTGTCCCAGACCGTGGACGCCGTGGTCCTGACCGGGGGCAGCGCCTTTGGCCTTGCAGCCGCGGGCGGCGCCATGCGCTGGTGCGAGGAGAACGGCCGAGGCTTCACGGTCCCCGGCGGGCTTGTTCCGATCGTGCCGGCGGCCGCGATTTTCGACCTGGGCCGCGGCGGCGATTTCTCCGCCCGCCCCGGAGAGGCGATGGGCTACGCGGCGACGGCCGCCGCCGCCGGGCAGCCGGAAGGGCACGACGTCGAACGCGGCAACGTCGGCGCCGGCACAGGAGCGGCAATCGGCAGGGGCACCTACAAAGGGGGAGTGGGCACAGCCTCCCTCACCCTAAACAACATCTCCAAAGACGGGCCGGTGGTGGTAGGAGCCATAGCGGTAGTCAACGCGCTGGGGTTACCTTTTGGGGCGAAAGCCGCGCAGGTCCCCGAGGCGGCGCCGCCGCTCAACACCACACTTGTCGTCGTCGCCACGGATGCCGTCCTGGACAAGGCGGACTGCAAACGCACCGCCTCCGCGGCCCATGCCGGACTGGCCAGGGCTTTGAATCCAAGCCACACCCTCGCCGACGGCGATACCGTGTTCGCGCTGGCGACGGGCGCCGTCGCGCTTGACCGCAGCACCCCGGCAGCCCGGCAGATCAGCCTCATTACCCTGCAGAGCGCGGCCGCCGACGTCGTCCGGCTGGCCATCCTCGACGGGATCTCGCGGGCGGAGGCAGTGACGACGGCGGCCGGGACGCTAGGTGCGTACGGACGCTGAGTGCGCTACGATGGGCGGATTTAACTTCGGATTTAACAATCGGGCCGCGATGGCGTAGTGTTGTCTGTTGGTTGTCTGCCCCGTTGTGCCCTTTTGGGGTCGGGTGGCACCAACCAATCAATCAAAAACGTCCGCGGTCATGACCGGTGCAAACCGGGAGGCTGCGGCAACAACAGTTAGCGGAGGGTATGGCCAAGAAGGACGGGGTCATTGAGATCGAGGGCGTTGTGACCGAGGCGCTGCCCAACGCGATGTTTCGCGTTGAGCTCACCAACAAGCACATCGTTCTGGCACACATCTCTGGAAAGATGCGCCAGCACTACATCAGGATCCTCCCCGAGGACCGCGTAGTGGTGGAGCTGAGCCCTTACGACCTGACACGTGGTCGTATCGTCTACCGCTACAAGTAAACACTGGGCGGCCAGGGCGACAGCCGAGGGCCGGTCCAGCTGACCAACTGCAACACGCAAAGGAACGCCATGAAGGTCAAGCCGAGCGTCAAGCAGATCTGCGAAAAGTGCAAAGTGATCCGCCGTAATGGCCGGGTCATGGTGATCTGCGAGAACCCGCGCCACAAGCAGCGCCAGGGCTAATTTCCTTCACAGGAAATCCTGGGTTGCTAACCCACGCAAGTAAATAAAGGCAGCACAAGCTGAACTGGGACGTATTGAGCCCGGACAGCTAACCCCCGGTCGGAGGCTGGGGCCGCACTGTAAGTGCGGGTGTACTGCCTACGACCTCCGGTTTATACAAGGAGTACTGCCAATATGGCTCGTCTCGCTGGCGTAGACATTCCCCGCGAAAAGCGGTTGGAAATTGCGCTTACTTACATCTACGGCGTGGGCAAGACCCGTGCACACGAAACCCTGGCTGCTACCGGCATCAGTGCAGACGTTCGGGTCAAGGACCTGACCGACGCACAGCTGGTTGAGCTGCGTGACTACATTGAAGGCAACTACAAGGTTGAGGGTGACCTTCGCCGCGAAGTGGCCGCTGATATCCGCCGCAAGGTTGAAATCGGCAGCTACGAAGGTATTCGCCACCGCAAGGGCCTGCCCGTACGCGGTCAGCGTACGAAGACGAACGCGCGTACCCGCAAGGGTCCGAAGCGCACCGTCGCAGGCAAGAAGAAGGCCCGCTAAACCCCAGTTGCCCCCTAGGATCGCTTACGCGATTTCTGGGAACCCGGCAAGTGTGGGCCAAGCATAGGCTTTCCCCCAATAACTTTCTGTAGGAGAAAAAATGCCCCCGAAGACTCGTGGCGCGGTTCGCAAGCCGCGTAAGAAGGACAAGAAGAATATCGCGCTGGGCCAGGCGCACATCAAGAGCACCTTTAACAACACCATCGTGTCCATCACGGACCCGAACGGTGCTGTCATCTCCTGGGCTTCGTCCGGTGAGGTTGGCTTCAAGGGCTCGCGTAAGTCCACCCCGTTCGCTGCCCAGATGGCCGCCGAAGCCGCCGCAAAGCGTGCACAGGAGCACGGCATGCGCAAGGTTGACGTGTTCGTCAAGGGACCGGGTTCCGGACGCGAAACCGCCATCCGCTCGCTGCAGGCCGCTGGCCTCGAGGTTGGCTCCATCCAGGACGTCACCCCCAGCGCCCACAACGGCTGCCGTCCGCCGWAGCGCCGCCGCGTCTAAGGCTTTCCAGCGCCCAGGAGCTTGCCCGGACCCTCACCGGTCCGGGCAGGCCCGGCCGCGTTAAGTCTTCAGACCGATCTTTCCACCACCTGTGTTGCGTCATATAGCGGATGCTCGCCGAAAGGAAACCTAAGTGCTCATTGCACAGCGCCCCACCCTCTCCGAAGAGGTCGTCTCCGAAAACCGCTCACGGTTCATCATCGAACCGCTGGAGCCGGGCTTTGGTTACACCCTCGGAAACTCCCTCCGCCGTACCCTGCTCTCCTCCATCCCCGGTGCCTCTGTAACGAGCATCCGGATCGATGGCGTGCTGCACGAGTTCACCACGGTTCCGGGTGTCAAGGAAGATGTCACTGAGATCATCCTAAACATCAAGAACCTGTCGGTTTCCTCCGAGCACGACGAGCCGGTTGTTGCTTACCTGCGCAAGCAGGGACCGGGAGTCGTCACCGCCGCGGACATCGCTCCGCCGGCCGGCGTCGAATTCCACAACCCGGATCTGCACATTGCCACGCTGAACTCGAAGGGCAAGTTCGAACTCGAACTGACCATCGAGCGCGGTCGCGGCTACGTTTCGGCAGCTCAGAACAAGTCCGGCGACTCCGAGATCGGCCGCATCCCGGTCGACTCGATCTACTCGCCGGTCCTGAAGGTTACTTTCCGCGTGGAAGCTACCCGTGTTGAGCAGCGCACTGACTTCGACAAGCTCATTGTCGACGTCGAGACCAAGCAGGCAATCGCCCCGCGCGACGCCGTTGCTTCGGCAGGTACCACCCTGGTGGAACTGTTCGGTCTGGCCCGCGAGCTGAACACCGCAGCTGAAGGTATCGAGATCGGTCCGTCGCCGACGGACGCTGCCCTGGCAGCCGACATGGCACTGCCGATCGAGGATCTGGACCTGACGGTCCGTTCCTACAACTGCCTCAAGCGTGAGGGCATCCACACCGTGGGTGAACTCGTTGCCCGCTCCGAGGCTGACCTCATGGACATCCGCAACTTCGGCGCGAAGTCCATCGATGAGGTCAAGGCCAAGCTGGTCGAACTGGGCCTGTCCCTCAAGGACTCCCCTCCCGGTTTCGATCTCGCAGCACGTGCCGCAGCCATCGAAGAGGACGACGCCGCGTTCAGCGACGACGAGCTCTAACCAACAGATCTTGGCCGGCTGGCTGGATGCACCCTGGTGTGCGCAGCCCAACGGCTTCCAATGAGGAGAAACTATAATGCCTACCCCCGCTAAGGGTCCGCGCCTCGGAGGCGGAGCGGCTCACGAGCGTCTTATGCTCGCGAACCTGTCCGCCGCACTTTTCGAGCACAAGCGGATCACCACCACGGTGACCAAGGCCAAGCGCCTGAAGCCGTACGCCGAGCGCCTGGTGACTTTCGCCAAGCGTGGCGACCTCGCGTCCCGCCGTCGTGTACTCGGCCTGATCAGCAACAAGGGCGTCGTCCACGAGCTGTTCACCGACATTGCACAGGCAGTGGAAAACCGCGATGGCGGCTACACCCGCATCACCAAGATCGGCAACCGCAAGGGCGACAACGCTCCCATGGCTGTCATCGAACTGGTTCTCGAGCCGGTTTCGGCAAAGCAGGCCGTGGTAGCAGAGGCTACCTCTGCTGCCAAGCGCGACGCCGACAAGAAGGACGCCGAAAAGGCCGAAGCAGCTCCGGTTGCCGAGACCGAAGAGGCTGCTGAGACCGAAGAGGCTCCGGTCGCTGAGGAAGCAGCCGCTGAGTCCGAGAAGGACGCGAAGTAATTCGCTAAGTCTTTCTTATAGACTTAAGTCTATGAACGAGCTCAAACCCGCTGCCCCCGTCTTGGGGGGCGGCGGGTTTTTGCGTATCCGGCTGGATGTGGCGTACGACGGCGGCCCGTTCAGCGGGTGGGCCGTGCAGCCGGGACTGCGCACCGTCCAGGGCGTCCTGGAGGAGGCCCTCGCGCTGCTGATCCGCCGCCCCGTCCGGGTCACGGTTGCCGGGCGCACCGACGCCGGGGTGCACGCCCGCGGTCAGGTAGTCCACCTGGACCTCAGCGAGGCGGAGTGGCTGGGCCTGAACCGGGGCGCCGAACTGGATCCCGCCGTCGCCCTTCTCCGCCGCATCCGCGGTGCCTTGAGCCGTGGCCTGGGCGACCTCAGCGGCGCCATCGAGGTGCATCGGGTGAGTGTGGCACCCGTTGGCTTCGATGCCCGGTTCTCCGCCCTCTGGCGCCGCTATTCCTACCGGATCGCGGACGGCCCCGGGCTGTGGGACCCGCTGGGACGGGCCTCGACCCTGTGGCACAAGGTTCCGCTGGACGTCGGTCTCCTCAACGAGGGCGCCGCGCCGCTGCTGGGCCTGCAGGACTTCCGCTCGTACTGCAAGCCCCGCGAGGGGGCCACGACCATCCGTGAACTGCAGCGCTTCGAATTCGCGCGCGGCACGGACGGCGTCATTGTCGTCACCGTTCAGGCTGACGCGTTCTGCCACAACATGGTCCGCTCCCTGGTGGGCTCGGCGTTGTACGTGGGGGAGGGCGAAGAGGCCCCGGAATGGCTCTACGAGCGGCTCCTCGCCCGGCAGCGCGACGCCCGCTCCGTGCTCGCAGCCCCGCACCCGCTGGTGCTCGAGGAAGTGGCCTACCCGACAGAGAGCGGCATGCTGGCCCGGGCCGAACTGACGCGGGCACTGCGGGCCTAAATCCAGACCTGGAACGCGGCTATGGGAACGCCGGCTGGGAGTAAGCCGGCGCGGTGCTTTTCGCAGGGAGCTCGAGCGTGAAGGTGCTTCCGGATCCGAGGAGGGTGTTGCAAGAGATGGAGCCGCCATGGCGCTCCACGATCGCCTTCGTGATCGACAACCCGAGCCCGGCCCCGGGGATGGAACCGTCCCGCACCGCAGGGCTTCGGAAGAACCGTGTGAAGACTCGTTCGGCGTCGGTGGCTGTCATCCCCAATCCGTCATCTTCCACGTGCAGCAGCACCCGGTCTCCCTCGGTGCTGGCGGAGACGCGCACATTGCCGCCATTGGGGGAATATTTGATGGCGTTGGAAATGAGGTTATCCAGCGCCTGGCTGATCCGGAGCGGGTCTACGTGCGCCCATAGCGGCGCCGGCACCTCCATCGAGAGCGTGACCTGGGAAGCCTGGGCGTGTGCGTGAGCCGAACCCAGGCTCGCCTCCACGAGGCTCGCCAGGTCGGTCCGCAGGGGATGGACATGGACAGCCGAGTTGGCGGACATCAGCAGATCCGAGACAAGGGCGAGGAGTCGTTCGGCGTTTCGTTGCGCAACTTCGAGGCGGCGGAGGGCCTGAGCGGACAAATGTTCCGAGTCGCTGAGGGCTAGATCCAAATTGCCGATAATCGATGTCAAGGGGGTCCGGAACTCGTGGGAGACGGTGGAAAGCACATCGTCCTTGGCCGCCAGGGCATCGATCAGGCCGGACACTTCGTCATTGAGCAGTCGTTCGCGTTCGCAGCCGGCGTGGAGTTGGGTTGTCAGGCGCCCAGTCAACTGTTGCCGAGTAACCCGCAGAGCAATGGCCACTGCCAATGTGATGAATGGCAGGAGAACGGCGGCCGCGATTCGGTCCGGGGTTGAGCCGCCGTTGAGCAACCACGGCAGGCCGGTCAGCAGGGGTCCGAAGAAGCTGATCGAGAGGATCGCCGGACCGGACAAACGGGAGGCCGTGACCCAGAGGACCGGAAGGACGGCCAAGATGCCGAGATCGGGCAGGCCTTCGACGCTGCCACTGCGGACGAGGCAGATCGCGGCTAAGTCGAGCACAGGGATTGCGAGCGGAGCATAGGGCCCGAACCGCTGCCAGGGCACCAGAAGGCAGGCCATGAGGAGGGCCAGAAGGAGCGCAAAGGCAGCCCGGCACACGCCACTCTCGAAGAGGCCGGGCCAGCCCCCGGGCGCTGCAAGCGCCACAGCCGTCATCGCCAGTGTGAGTGGAAGCTGGCATAGGGCAACCTGCACACGCCGCGGGAATCCCGCGAAGTAACCTGCCGGGTTCCGGACCAGTTGCTGTTTACTCAATGAAGCCGCGCCCCTTCCTCGCTACTCTAATTTAACAGCCTTCGTCACGTTAACTTGACAAGTTACGAAAATATATTGCCGCGACTGTGCCTAAACAGTCGTTGGCGCTATAGCGTGGGTATTCTAGCAATGCTGGCGAATCATGATTGCACAGCAGTACCGACGCGGCCGCTATGGGGGTAGGTGTCGCATCAGATGTGAGGGGGACCATGACTGACTTGGGAGTCGCCGTAGTTGTGGAGGACGATGACGATGTGCGTCATCTCGTCGAAGCGGTATTGAGCCAGGCGGGATTTGACGTCCACGGCGCGGCGAGCGGTCGCGAGGGGGTCGAGGTCGTGCGGAATCAGAAGGCCAACGTTGTCACCTTGGACGTTGGCCTCAACGATATTGACGGCTTTGAAGTCCTACGCCGAATTCGACAGTTCAGCGATGCCTATGTGGTCATGCTGACGGCGAGGACGGACGAGTTGGACACGCTGACCGCACTGCATACCGGTGCCGATGATTTCATGACCAAACCGTTCCGGCCGCGCGAGCTCCGAGCCCGGGTGTCTGCGATGATGCGCCGGCCTCGGCAGGACGGCCCTGAGGCCAAGTCCTTGGATCCGGGAACGGCACCGTCAAAGGCCCTTGTCCTGTCCCACGGTTCGGAATTTCGGCACAACGGCCTGGTACTGAACCCGCACACGCGTTCGGTCACTGTTGACGGCATTCCTGCCAGCCTCACGCGCAGTGAGTTCGATCTCCTGCATGCCCTGTTGAAAGGGGCAGGTGCCGTCCGGTCGAAGACTGATCTGGTGCGGGTAGTGCGGGGTCAGCATTACAGCGCGGATGCCTACATCAGTGAATCCGACGAGCGTGCCGTCGAAGTACATATTGGCAACATGCGTCGCAAGCTGGGGGAGGATCCGCTGCAACCGCGTTGGCTCCAGACCATCCGTGGCGTTGGGTACCGGCTCACGCCTGCCGTGGACTAGCTATCCCCGAGGTTGTGCCTGAGCTGCAGTTCGTCCACGGTGTCGTTTCCACTCTCCGCGACTTCACGCAGGAGCAACCGCGCCAGGCGGGCGTCGTGGACGCGGATTGCGTCCTCAAGTTCTCTGGCGAGCTCGGCCAGACGGACGCCACCGACCATCGCAGAGGACGTCTTCAGGCTCAGGACGGCGTCCAGTGCTGCGGTCTCGTCACCGCTGTCAAGGGACGTCGCGAGGGACTGATAGCGCTGGTCCCACATCCTTGTGTAGTCCCTGGCGAATCCTTTTGCCACGGCCGGGCTGTTCAGCTGTGATCCGAGGTCCTGGAGGGCGGAGGGGTCCACGATCGGGCTTGCAACTTCTTCGGCAGCCGTTTGGGCCGTGCCCGCACCAGGCGGGGAGCTGTCGGCGGAGGAGCCAGTGTTTGCATCGCCGTCGTCTGGCGCACCTAGGAAAGACATGTGCCCACGCTACTTGCTGCGTCGGCACCGTGTTTCCAACTCCGGTGTTTCCTGTGGCAAAATTGTGGCTTTTCGGGTGCATTGCCAGGTTCTGCCCTGCGGTTCGGACTCCTCAGGTGCCCTCATGCAGCTATCCGCCGCTGAAGGTCGCCACGGCATTGATGACGGCGGGGCCCAGAATGGCGATGAAGAGCACGGGGAAGATGAAGAACAGCAGCGGGAACAAGATCATGACAGGGAGCTTCATCGCCTTCTCCTCGGCTCGCTGCCGACGCTTGACCCGCATGACTTTCGCCTGGATTCGAAGCACTGTGCTGACGGCGATTCCGTACGTGTCCGCCTGAACGACGGCCTGGACGAAGCTACGCAATTCCGGGATGCTGGTCCGTTCCGCGAGCGCCATGTACGACTCGCGGCGGCTCCTGCCCACTTGCATGTCTTGCAGGGTCCTGACGAGCTCCTCGGCGAGCGGTCCCTTCCCGTTTTCGCCAGCGCGCGCCATGGCTCCCTCGAACCCCAGCCCTGCTTCCACAGAAATGAGCATCTGATCCAGGGTGTTGGCCAGTTCCAGTTGCATTACCTTCTGGCGTTCCTGTCCCTTGCTGTAGAGCAGGAGGTCGGGGATGAAATAGCCGAGCAGTGCTACAAAAATTCCCACGGCCTTGAGGATCGGCATCGATCCTGAGTTGCCTAAGTAAAGGCCGACGAGCGCACCCACAAGGCCCAGCAAAGGCTTGGCCGCGAGCACGCGCCCGAGCGGCAGTGACGCCGGACGTCCCGCCAGGGACACAAGCCTGTCGAGCTTCCTGATGTAGCCGGCCGGCGTCAGCCGGTAGCCGATGCGCTCCAATAGCTTGCTTTGCTCCTGCCCGGAGGGACCGGTCGTGTCGCTGCCAAGGGCCAGGAGTTCCCGGGCTGCACGTTCGGACTTCCGGTCCACGGAGAGCCATGACCAGGCCAGGAACCCGAGCGGAAGGGACACCAGCAGTAGCGCGAGCAGAAGAATCGGGTCCATGGGGTCTCAGAACTTCAGGTCGATGATCTTGCGCATCCACAGACCACCGATAGTCATCATGACAGCAGAGGCCGCGATCATGGCCCAACCCAGCGGGTGCGAAAACATGACGTTCATGTAACCAGGGTTGACCATCATGAGCATTATTACGATGCCAAACGGCATGGCCATCAGGATGTAGGCAGAGAACTTGCCCTCCGCGGCCAGGGACTTGATGTGGMCCTTGATTTCGCTGCGCTCGCGAATCGTCTCGCTGACCTGGTCCAGGACCTCTGCTAGGTTTCCGCCCACCTCCCGGTTGATCTGGATTGCCTGCGCGATCCAGACAAAATCCTCATTCTGCATTCGTTGCGCCGTGTCATTGAGGGAGGCCAGCAGATCGCGCCCCAAACTCGTCTCCGTCACCACGCGGCGCATCTCTTCCGATGTCGGGCTTAGGGATTCCGTGGCTGCCGCGTCAATGGCGCGCAGAATGCTGTGACCGGCCCGAAGGCCGCCGGAGAGCAGCTGGAGGGTGTCTCCGAGTTGTTGATCAAACAAACTCCTGCGCTTGCCCGACAGGAAGCTCAGGACAAGGTGACCCGTCAAGGGCGCCAGCAGAATGAGAAGGATTGCCAGCAGCGGTCCCGAGATGGCGAAGCCTGTCAGCGCACCCACGAAGGCTCCCGCCAGAACCAGTACCAGGAAATCGGACTGGCTCAGTCTGAGTCCTGCGTTTTCGAGCGTCTCCCGGTTGAAGAGCCTGAGTCGCCGCTGAGCGGAGAATCGGTCCACGAGTTGGACAGCCGAACCCGCGAACCGGGTCAACGGGGAGTCGGGCTGGTTCTGGACGGGCCTCCGCCGGTCCAGCGGCACCGTGGCCTTCCTCGGGGCAAGCAACGCACCGGCAAGGAGCAGAAGCGCGGCGAAGACAAAGGCAACTCCAAGGGACAACAATGTCATGTCCTCCTCACGGTCTCAGAGCCGAGGCTGGGGGAGCGGCGAACACGCTGGGCGAAACACGAATGCCCAGATCCTCGAAGCGATCAATGAAACGCGGACGGATCCCGGTGGGGACCGGCTTGCCGAGAAAACGACCGTGAGCGTCCACACCGGCCGAGTAGTCGAAGACGAAGGCATCCTGGAGCGTGACGATGTCCCCTTCCATGCCTTGGACCTCAGTGACATGGGTGATTCGGCGGGTGCCGTCGCGGAGCCGGGAAATCTGGACGATGAGATTGACTGCCGAAGCGATCTGCTCCCGAATGGCGCGCAGCGGCAGGTCCATGCCGGCCATCAGCACCAAAGTCTCCAGACGCGCGACGGCGTCGCGGGGTGAATTCGAGTGGACCGTGGAGAGCGAGCCGTCGTGGCCGGTGTTCATGGCCTGGAGCATGTCSAGKSAYTCGCCGCCSCGGACCTCGCCTACCACGATGCGGTCCGGACGCATACGCAGGGAGTTCCGCAGCAGTTCCCGGATGGTGACCTCGCCCTTGCCTTCGGTGTTCGGCGGCCGGCTTTCCAACCGCACCACGTGCCGCTGCTGGATCTGGAGTTCGACGGCGTCCTCGATCGTCACGATGCGCTCGTCCGATGGCAGGAATGATGACAGGACGTTCAGCAGCGTTGTTTTGCCAGTGCCGGTACCGCCCGACACGATGATGTTGAGCTTGGCCTTCACGCATGCATCCAGCAGCTCGGCCATTTCGGGCGTCAGCGTGCCGAACTCGATGAGGTTCCGGACTGTCAGTGGCACCTTGCTGAATTTTCGGATGGTCAGGGATGAGCCGCCCACTGCGAGCGGGGGAATGACGGCGTTGACGCGGGACCCGTCCTCGAGCCGGGCATCGACGAGGGGCGACGACTCGTCGATGCGGCGGCCCACCTTGGAAACAATGCGCTCGATGACCTTGCGAAGGTGGTCCTCGGAACTGAATCTTGACTCCGTAAACGTGAGCTTGCCGTGCCGCTCGACATAGATCTGGTCCATCCGGTTGACCATGATTTCCGTGACGGCCGGGTCGTCGAGGAGCCGCTGCAGGGGGCCGTAGCCGAGCACATCGTCTGCCACGTCGCGGACCAGCCGTGAGCGCTCCTCTGCAGAGAGCGGGACTTGCTCACCATCGACGATCCGGATGAGCTCTTCCCGTGCGGCTGAACGGAGATCTTCCTCTTTAACAGCGGAATCGTTGAAGCGGGCGCCCATCCTTTCAAACAGGGCCGTGGCGGCGCGTTCCTTGAGCGCAGCAAAGGCATCCACCGGCTGTTGGCCGCTGGAACGAAGGGCGTCTGGCTGATCCCCGAATGTAGGGGCGGACTGCATGAGGCCCGGTTGTTCAAAAGTTGAAGGCACCACAGCCGAGTGTGGATCAACGTGGGAGGCGCGGCGGCCGGCGGGTGCGGCCTTAACCTCAGGGGCAAACCCACCCTCAGCGGCGGAAAGCCGTTCGGAAAGTTTCACTGGACCA
Organism: Arthrobacter sp. P1_A5; assembly: GCF_056406825.1. Classification (NCBI taxonomy): domain Bacteria; kingdom Bacillati; phylum Actinomycetota; class Actinomycetes; order Micrococcales; family Micrococcaceae; genus Arthrobacter; species Arthrobacter sp. P1_A5. The sequence continues at coordinate 22,135 of NZ_JBFTZL010000016.1, forward strand.
CCACCCTTCGGTGCAGTTTCTTTTTCGCTCTGGCCCGCCACGCCGGATCAAACCGTTCCACGAGCTGGCGCAGGCCCTTGACCGCAGGGTCTTTGCGTCCGTCCTGAAGCACCGGTATGCCCCGGTTAGTGGAGAAGGCTACGGCCTTCGAACGGGGAATGCTGATGTCAACGGGCGCACCTATGGTCGCCTCAACGTCCTGGACGCTGAGGCCGGATTTGGAGTCTGCCATGTTCAGGACCACATGACGCGTCTCAGGCAGGACGTCMAGCCGGCCAAGGATTTCGAGGCCGGACCGGAGTCCTCGGATGCTGGGAACATCCATGGCGGTCACCCAGACAATGTCCGTGCATTGCTCCATCGCAGCCAGACCTATTTCAGGCAATCCCGGGGCTGTGTCCACGATGACGTACTGGAATTGTTCCGCGAGCTGCTGCAACATTCGGGTGACTTGCTCCGGTGTGACGAAGTCGGCTTCCACCGGACTATGCGGGGCGCAGAGCGCATAGATGTTGCCGGAATGCACGGTCAGGAAGGCCTTGAGCACTAGAGAATCGTGGCTCGCCGCGGAGGAGACGGCGTCCGTGACAGTGTGCTCCGGGTGGAGGTATAAGCCCGAGGCTACATCTCCGAACTGCAGGTCCAAGTCCACGATCACCACACTCATGGGCGCGATTTGCCCGAGTCCTATGGCGATGTTCGTGGCGATTGTCGTCTTGCCTACTCCGCCCTTGGGCGAGAAGACGCCGATCACTTGGCCACTCGAACCCCCAGGCTCCTGACCGGCCTCTGTCCTGTACTTGCTGGCAAACGACTGGCAGGCGCGCTCCAGCAAAATCCGGATCTGGGCATCTTCGGCGTTCGGGCTGAGAAAATCCCGGATGCCGGCGCGCATGGCCAGCAAGACAATGTCTGGATCAGGTTCGCTGACCAGAATGATGCTTAACTCCGGCAATTGGACGTCAAAGACCATAGCCAGCCGCAACGCGTCTTCGAACGGCAGGTCCGGCCCAAGTATCAGCACCTCGGGGCGCTCCTGGTTAAGGTTCATGAACAGTGCCCCAGGGTCGGACGGATCGACGAAGGCGAAGGTCTGCAGGCCGCCGGGCAGACCGCCTGCCAGTGCCCGGCGAACTCGCGCGTCGAAGTCGGTATTGGGCGTGATCATCACGAAGCGGCTCATTTGTATACCTCCGGTTTCGTCATAATTCCAGGGCGGCCGCTGTCCACGGCGTTAAGCGGTTCTTTGCTGAGCCAGAGGGTGCCGAATTCGCTGCCATAGACGATCTTGCTGGCGTCCACATCGTTCACGGCCACGGTGAGGATCAGTGGCCCGGCGGGAACAGGGGGAGCCGCAGCGGGGGCCGCGGCCGAGCCGCTATCCGAGGGCTGGGGAGTTGCCGTCGGGATTGGGGCGCCCTGCACCGCGGTCAGCAGGACTTTGTGGAGGGACAGTTGCGTCGTCTCCTTCTCCGGGGAGGCCTCGATGCCGCCGCCCTTCAGCGAGATGAAGATGCCGATGTGATCGCCGGGCGCCAGTTGGCCGCCGACGACTCGTTGGGGCTCGAGTTGGAAGGAGATTTCCTGCAAGCCCTCCGGTACAGGTATGGCGCCGCCGCTGGATTTGATGGTTTCCGGGGCGGCCAGACGCTCCGCAACGAGCTGCTCCCCGGGCAATAGGTCAACGGCGGTGACCTTTCCGGCTTGGCCGTCGAGACTGGCCAGAGCGCTCTTGGCTACAGCGGTGCCCGGGAGCTTCTGACTGGTCAGGAAGGGCAGGAGGCTCTCTACGGAGGTGCCTGCCGGCACAGGCTTTGCCACAATGAGGACGTCCAGGGGCTCAAGATTCTTCACAGCCCGCGCGTCCGCGCCGCTGGCGTAGGACACCACGAGGATGGCGCCGACGACGGCCAGGACAACCGCTGCTACTCCGGCGAGTAGTCGGGACTTCATGCTTAGGGTGCTCCAATGCTGAGGCGGACGACGGACGCACCGTAGTCCGCGGTGCCGCCGAGTTCGAGGGCTTGAGACAGGGAGACAAATTTGACGAAGTATCCGCGGATGGACTTGTTGGCAAGTCCACCAGAATTCCAGCTGTCGCTGGAAAGGCGATAGCCGGTTACGTGAAAGGCCGCAAACCCCTTGACGTAAAACTTGCCGCCGGAGCCCGTTCCCGTGGCGACAGCGTAGAGCGGAAGCAGAACCGTTTGATCTTGTAGGGCCCTGATGTCCGCGGCTGAGCATACGGAGGGTCGGGGGGCGCCGGTGTCGCTGTTGAACCAGATCCCTGGGTCACTTGATGCGCCGGCGCTAATCGTGACGCTGCATTGGCTGTCTTTTACGTCGGTGATCCAGCCGAAGCCGCCAGGAATCCCGCCGCATCCGTTAACGTCCATAGTGAGCACTTGCACGAAAGTGGGGTCTGGAGAGAATTTGCATTCAGCGATCGCCAACGGCACGATCACCGTTCCCTTTGACGGGGCCCCCCACTGGGCCCGAGACGTGGCACCCACCTCGGCGCTGGTGATGCCCAGGGCCCTGGCGAAGAACAGCGAAATGCTGTTGGCGGGGCTTCCCGTCTCTTTCGCCCCGGTGTTTACCGAGACGGTCCCCTTGGTCTTATCGAGGGTGATGGATTTGATGTTGGTCAGGCCGTCCGCGGCGTTGCCGTTGGCCAATTTGGCGGCAAGCTCGGTGGGCCGCGGCCACGTGGCGGAGCATTCCGGATCAGTGACACTCCTGGCGCACTTCTGGGCCACCATCAGTGCCACCGCGTCCGAGCTATTCTGCAGCTGGGCCCGCTCGGCGTAGAGTACGCCGACGTCTACGGCCAGGGCGGCGAAACCCAGCAGGCATACCATTACGATGGCGACGATCACGCTGATAGCGCCACGCTGACGGTTGTCTTGACGTCCTACCCCCCGCACAGCATGGCTCCTTGGCCCTGCATGGCGAAGGGGCCGGCAATGCCAGTCATCGTGCTGAGCGTGTAGGCCACGGTCACGGACATTTGAGCTCCTGCCGAGCAGGTCTTAGCGCCGGCAGGCGTGGAGGCAGTGAAGACGATATTGTTGTCGGCCAGTACCGGTACGAGCGTTCCGAGTGCGCCCCGGACGGCACTTCGGGCAGCAGCCGGGTCGTTGCTGACTGCCATGACACGCGCGCCTTCGCGGGCCGCATTGGAAAGAGATATCTGCACGTTATAGGCCCGGCCGAACTCCGTGATGCCAAACAGCAACAGAATCAGGACCGGCGCCAGCAGCGCAAACTCAACGGCCACAGCACCGCGTTCCGAGCGCTCGCGCATACGTCGAGACCCTTCCTTAGGAATTCTTGGCCAGGCCTGAATGACGCGCCAGGACTGGAAAGTGCAGGGCGGTACGGCGAWGGGAGGTAGCCCTTCGCCGTACCGCCGCCTTTTTGCCGGGGTGGGGACTGCTGTTACGCCGCTTTCGGGGCCGGCAGCAGCTTGGTGATGCCGTCAAACGCCTCGTTGATCTGCTTGCCAAGCATAGTGACGGCGACGATGATGACTACGGCGATGAGGGCGACCATGATGCCGTATTCGACAGCCGTTGCGCCCTTCTCGCTGCGAAGGCGGTCCTTGGCGGCGAAACCGAGGGTCTGGAGGGTTGCAATGAGTGAAAGCATGTGAGACTCCTGAGCGAGCGAAGGTAAGCTGGCCAATCGCCAGCTCTGCCAGAAAGCTAGCAACGCGATTCGTCAAAAGTTACGCTGCTTGCCACATCCTGTGCCAAGGCTTCCCAAACTGCACGTTTTCTGCACATTTTCTGCGCGGATTCTGCGCTTGAACTGCGGAGGCATAAGTCGGGACACATGACGGACCCCCTCGGCTCTGGGCGCCGAGGGGGTCCTGTCTATGGGGATGCGGCCCGTGTGGCGGGCCGGGTGTCGGGGCTTAGAACGCCCCGATGTAGTTGTTCATCACGTTGATTGCTGCGGGACCTATGACGACGATGAACAGCACTGGCAGGATGCAGAACATGAGGGGGAACAAAACCTTGACGGGCAGTTTCATTGCCTTTTCCTCGGCACGTTGCCGCCTCTTGACTCTCATCTGCTTTGCCTGGGTTCGGAGGACGCCTGCCAGCGCAATTCCGTACGTGTCTGCCTGCACCACGGACCGAACGAAGCTCCGGAGGTCCGGAACATCGGACCTTTCTGCCATGGCCAGATAGGAATCTTTGCGGCTTCGACCGACCTGCATATCTTGGAGCGTGCGAACGAGTTCTTGCGCCAGCGGGCCCTTTCCGTTCTGGCCCGCGCGTGCCATCGCCGCTTCGAATCCCAAGCCTGCTTCGACCGAAATCAGCATCTGGTCGAGGGTGTTTGGCAACTCCATCTCAATGGCCTTCTGGCGCTCCGCTCCGCGACCATGGATTAGGATGTCCGGAACGAAATAGGCGAGCACCGGCAGGAGAAGCACTAGCAGGAGAAGAATGCCGCTCGGAGACTTTGCCAGGAACAGCATGCTGACGAATGCCGCCACCAAGGCCAGGGCCGGCTTCGCAATGAGGAGACGATCGAGGGGCATGCCGGCAGGTCTCCCCGCCTTGGCAAGGAGTTTGTCCAGCCACCCTGCATAGCCCTTGGGGGTCATCCGGATGCCGAGGCCCGCCGGTCCGCGTGACTCTGCGGTCGGGGTGCTTTCCTGCGCCAAGCGAAGGCCGCGGCCGAGGTTCCCTCGAACCGCAGCCAGGCCGCCGCGGTCGACTGCGATCAGTGAAAAGATCATTGCCGAAATCGGAACGATGATGAGTCCGACCAATAACCACGCCATTACACTCACAACGAGCCTCCTAGAACTTGATCTTTACGACGCGGCTGAGCCACCAGGAGCCGAGGGCCAGCAGCACGACGGACATGCCCACCATTACCCAGCCGATGAAATTCGAGTACAGAACGGCCATGTAGCTTGGGCTCGCTGCACTGAGATACAAGAACATGCCAACCGGCAGGGCGATCAGGATGTAGGCAGAGAGCTTCCCCTCGGCGCTAAGAGCCTTCACCTGCCCTTTGATCTCAGAACGTTCCCGGATGGTTTCTCCCACATGGTCCAGAACTTCTGCCAGGTCTCCGCCCACCTCGCGGTGGATCTCTATGGCCTGCCCGGTCCAGTCGAAGTCGTCGCTCTTGAGGCGTTTGGCGGCATCAAGCATCGAGTCCTTCAAATCCCGCCCGAGGCGTGTTTCATTGACCAACCGGGCGAATTCCTCGGACGTCGGGGATTCTGCCTCCTGGGCAACTGCGTCCACGGATCGCAGAAGGCTGTGCCCGGCCCGCAACCCGCCGGCAAGCATCTGCAACGTATCCCCCAGCTGATCCTCAAATTTCGATCGTCTGCGGCCGGCGAGGATCCGCAGGAAGAGCATCGCAAGTAGAGGCGTGGCCACGAGGAATAGCAGACCCATGAGGACGCCGCCCAGAATGAACCCGACAAGGCTTGCCGTGACGCCGATGCAGCAAACCAAGAGGATGAAGTCAGCCTGCCGGAGTTTAAGTCCTGCCTGCTCCAGCGATTCCCTCGTGCCGAAACGGGCATTCTTGCTGACGTTCCGATCCACGAAGGTTACGGCGTGGTCCGTCACCCGGGTCAAGAGAGAAGTTTCGTCCTTGACTCCGGGCCGCCGTCTGGACAAAGCAATTCCGGCTTTGCCCATGCCCATAGTGGAAAATAGGAGGATGCCGAGTGCTACGAGGCACAGGCCGATGCCCAAGGCGAAGAAAATGGGGCTTGTGGCGGTCACCGGTGTCCACCGCCCATGTGCACGCCGCCGAAAACAGCGGGTGAAAGCTGGATGCCCAGCTCCGCAAAATGGTCGGCAAAGCGAGGCCGGACCCCGGTGGATGTCGGGCGGCCGAGGAACCGTCCGTTAGCATCAAGGCCGGCGCTGTAGTCGAAAGTGAATGCGTCCTGCAGGGTGACGATATCCCCTTCCATTCCCTGGACCTCGGTCACGTGGGTGACACGGCGTGTCCCGTCCCTGAGCCGCGAGATATGCACGATGAGGTTTACGGCCGATGCAATCTGTTCGCGAATTGCACGCAGGGGCAGGTCCATGCCGGCCATGAGCACCAAGGTCTCAAGCCGCGCGATGGCATCTCGGGGGGAGTTGGCGTGCACGGTGGATATTGAACCGTCATGTCCGGTGTTCATTGCCTGCAACATATCGAGTGATTCGCCGCCGCGGACTTCGCCAATGACAATCCGGTCGGGCCGCATACGAAGCGAATTTCGAACCAGGTCGCGGATGGAGATCTCGCCTTTGCCCTCAATGTTGCGCGGCCGACTCTCCAGCCGCACGACGTGCTCCTGCTGCAGCTGGAGTTCCACGGCGTCTTCGATGGTGACAATCCGCTCGTCGGCCGRCAGGAAGGACGAGAGCACGTTCAGCAGTGTCGTCTTTCCGGTGCCGGTACCACCGGAGACCAGGATGTTCAGCCGGGCCTGCACACAAGCGTGCAGGAGCTCGGCCATCTCCGGCGTCAGGGTTCCGAAGGTGATCAGATTGTCGACGGTCAAAGGCGTCTGCCCGAACTTACGAATTGTCAGCGATGCCCCGTTAACTGCAAGGGGGGGAATGATCGCATTGACGCGCGAGCCGTCGGACAAACGGGCATCAACCATGGGCGACGACTCATCGATACGCCGCCCGACCTTCGTGACGATACGTTCAATGATCCGGCGCAGGTGGTCTTCCGAACTGAAGCGGGCGTTCGTGAGGTACAGTCGCCCGCCACGTTCCACGTAGACCTTGTCCGGCCCATTGACCATGATTTCCGTAACGGCCGTCTCATTCAGGAACTTCTGGAGCGGTCCGAGCCCCAGCACATCGTCCATGATCTCCTGAACGAGACGGTGCCGTTCAGGGGCAGTAAGCGGAATTTCATCTTCGTCCACGATGGCCCGAAGCTCGTCCTTGACGTAGCTTTGCAGCTCGGCCTCGTCAAGGGACGCATCAGTGATCCGGCTACCCATGCGTTCGTAGAGCGCGGTGCCCGCCCGATCCTTGACGGCGGTCAAGGCTTCGTTGGCATCTGTGCCGAGGACCTTCGGCTCGGGTGCCATGGACGGTGACTCGGCTGCCATTGCTGGCCCACTCGACCAGGGTCCGCTTGCAGCCACCGGATTCGTCGAAGCTACCGTGTCGACACCGCCGCCCCGAAGAGATTCAAAACGCTTGGTGAGGTTCATTAGACTACTGCCCTTCTGTGAAGTTTCTTGTGGGGGCGAGACTCCCAGTTGGCGCTGAACCGTTCGACAAGCTGGCGGAGGCCCTTTGTCACCGAATCCCTGGTGCCGTCCTGGAGCAGCGGCGCGCCTTTGTTCGTGGAAAATGGCACAGCGCGGGATCGCGGAAGCACCACATCCACGGGACAACCGATCGTGGCCTCAACGTCCTGCAGCGTCAGCCCCGTACGTCGATCCGCGAAATTGAGCACGACGTGGCGGTTGTCAGGTACGAGGTCGAGTTCCGCGAGGATTCCGAATCCAGTTCGAAGCCCGCGGATGCTGGGAATGTCCATGCCGCACACCCACACAGCATCAGTTGCCATTTCCAGCGTGGCCAGGACATGCTCGCCCAGGCCAGGTGCTGTATCGACCACCACGTACTTGAATTCGTTGGCCAGTTGGCTCAGGAGTCGTCCTACCTGTTCGCCCGATATCTGGTCTGCATCGGTTGGGCGCAGCGGGGCACAGAGGGCGTAGATGCCTGAGGGATGCAGCGTCAAGTAGGACTTCAGCACGACGCTGTCCAGGACTGCGGCGCCGACGACGGCATCAGCAAGTGTCCGCTCCGGTTCCAGCATGAGCCCTGAAGCAACGTCGCCGAACTGGAGGTCGAGGTCGACCACCACGACGCCCATGGGGGCCTCCTTGCCCAGCCCCACAGCGAGGTTGGTGGTGACAGTTGTCTTGCCGACCCCGCCTTTGGGCGACATGACCGCGATGATCCGGCCGCTCCTGGCCTGTCCTTCCACGGAGTTTCCCAGTCCACGGCGCCGGCCGGCTGCTGCGAGACTTGCCCGTTCCAGCAACGAGCGGATGGTGTCAACATCCGAATCCGGCTGGAGCAAATCCCTGATGCCGGCCCGCATTGCGGGAAGGGCGATGCCCTCCTCACTTTCGGTAACCAGGACAACGCTTATTTCCGGGTATTGGAGGTCGAAGAGACTGGCCAGACGGATGGAGTCCTCTGTCTGCAAACCGGGGCCAAGCAGAATGACTTCCGCAGGGTCGCCGCTCAGGACCCGGAGCAGGTCATCGGGACCCTGGGGGAGGCTGTCGGCCACGATCGCGTGGAACGTGCCATGGAGTCCTGAGGCTGCCTGCCTCACACGGCGTTCAAACCCTGGATCTGAGGTGATCAGTACGAAGCGGCTCATCGGTACAGTCCCGGCTTCTTGACCACGACGGGGGCGCCCTCTGTGGCGGTGGATGGCTCCTTTGTGAGCCATAGGCTCCCAAAGTGGGCACCGAACGCGATTTTCGCGGAATCGGCGTCGTTGCGGGCAAACGTGACGATCAGCTGTCCCGTAGGCAGTTCCGTGTTCGCCTGCGTTGCGGGGTCACTGGCGGTTGACGCCTTCGCCGTCGACCGCTGAACACTGGTGACCAGAACCTTGTGGAAGACCTCCTGGCCGGTTTCGACATCGGGGGAGTCCTTCAGCGCGCCCTTGTCGAAGAGGACGACGATGCCCACGGTGTCGCCGGCCGCGATGCGTCCGCCCACCACCCGCTGAGCTTCCAGCTGCACTGAGATTTCCTGCATCCCGTTGGGGACAGGGACGGAGCCTGGCGCTGAGAGGCTCTCAGGGTCGGCCAATCGGGCGCCCAGCAGGGGCTCTCCGGGAAGCAGCTCTACACCTGCGACCTTTCCGTTTAGTCCGTCGAGGCTTTTGAGTGCTCCATTGGGAACGGAAGCCGCCGGAAGCGATGTCAGCTTGACGGCGGATTTGATTTTTTCAACATCGGATCCCCGGGGGATCTGCTCCTGAACTACCAGTACCTCGACGGGCTGCAGGTCCTGTTGGGCCCTGGCTTCTGATGCTTGAACATATGAGACCAATAGCAGAGTGCCAACGATTGCCAGCACAAGTGCGACGATGCCTCCCAGTAGGCGAGTTTTCACTGTGACTTTCTCCTTTTGCCGAATAGAACTCGTTTTGCGTGGTCGTTGCTACTTGGAGAGTTGGACCCCCAGCGCTCCGTAGGTTGTCGGGCCGCCCATGGCTGCTGCTTCGGCCAGGGTGACTTTTTTGATGAATCGTCCAAAAATTCCGTTGTCGCTGTTCTTGAGCTTCAGTGATTTGGACAGTGTGGTTGCCTCTGCAGTCATGAAGTCCCCGGGCAGCGAGCTGCCACCTTTCAAATTCCATCCCCGCAGGGATATTTGGGCGAAGGCCTCGATGTGGAATTCTGCGCCGGCTCCATTGCCACGGACGTCGTCAAAGATCGGCACGAGTATGTCCACGGTTTTCGAAGGATCAGCCAGAACGGCCCCCCAATTGTTCAGAGCGGTGGCACAGTCACTGTCGTAGTTTTGGCCGGTATTGGTTCCCACCCACGGATTCAGGATGTCCACGGTCACCTTGCATACCCCTGGGGTGTGATCTAGCCAGCCGAACCCTCCGGGAACTTCAAGCCCCGATGAGGAAGTCGTTATGCATTCATAACCGGGATCGTCTGCCAATGAATTGCCGTGCTCCGGGAAGAACTGCAGACCCTTTGTAAACCCTGGATCCGCCTCACATTTGGAGAACGAAAGCGGAAGCACATTGCCAGTCGAGTAACCACCGAACTTCGCCTCTGCCGAGGCCTGGATGTCGGTAACCTGGATGCCCAGCACGCGTGCGAAAACGAGTGAAAAGTGATTGTTTCCCGAGGAATCCTGGGCCTGGGTTGTGACGTTCACTGTGCCGGCACCAACCGCGGCACTGAGTACGTTGGTGTGCCCGTCGAGGGCGTTGCCATCTGCAAATCCCGTTGCGTAGGACATAGGCGCGGTACAGGACGCATCCGTAGGTGTCTTGGCGCAGGATTCTGCAATGGCCAAGGCGGCGGAGTCCGCACCATTTTGCAGCTGCGCATGTTCGGAATACATCGTTGCGACATCAACTGCGAAGGCCGCCATTCCAAGCATCGCCACCATGAGGATCGCGGTCAGGGGTGCAATGACACCACGTTCGGGATCATCGCGCCTCAGCCGCCGCATCGCATTACACCTTTACTGGAGATGTTGAGGCTGGCTGGCATGCCCGGGATGAGTGCGGGAAATCCAGTCATGTAGGGCGTGGCCACGTTAACTGTGACAAAAACGCTGTTGCCAGCTGCGCAAGCGCCGCCGCCGGAGTACGAAATGTTGATGTTCCCAGGTGCCAGGGCCGCGGTTGGTGCAGCACTGACGCCTACATCCTGGGCGGATGCCGTGCTGAAGCCGGCGTCGGCGTAGTGAATCGCCGTATACCGTGCAGTCTCCCGGGCGGCCTCTGAGAGCGACACCTGGATGTTATATGCCCTGCTGAATTCGACGATTCCCAAGACGAGAACGAGGAAGATCGGCAGAACCAGCGCGAACTCGACTGCGACCGCGCCCTTTTCCTTTTCGGATCCGGGGCGTACGGCCGCCCGATGCCGGGCAGTCATCAGAGACCGTCAACTACGGATTGAAAGCCAGGAATTAGCTGACCTCCAAGAGTGCCGACAATGCCTATGATCACCGCAGCGATGAGTGCCACCAAAAGGCCGTATTCGACCGCAGTCGCTCCCGCTTCGCTTGAAAGTTTTCCCCATCGGCCGGCTCCCGCCGCCCGCCGCAGGGTCAAGCTATATCTACTGAGACCTTTCACAACTCCTCCAACACTTGAGACCTGGCACAACCGTGATAATCGAAAAGCCCAGGGCCGGAGGCGATGGCAGCGGAGCTATCGCCCGAACTACCTCCGCCCCCCGCCCTGGGCTTTTCTGCATGTGCGCGGCTAGAGCTTGCCCGAGATCGTGGTGAACGCGGTGTTGATCTGAGTGCCGAGCGTTACGACGACGCCGATGATTACTGCCGCGATGAGCGCCACGAGCAGCCCGTATTCAACAGCCGTTGCGCCCTTCTCGGAGGAGAGGCGATCCTTGGCGCCGGCGATGAAAGCGAGCATTGAGACCATGAGACCAGTCATTTTATTTGTCCTTTTCAGAGTTTCGAATGTGAAACGAAATTCCAGCAAATCCCCTTTTGCTAAACCCCCTGGAGTTCCGCTGAGACAACATTTGCATGGCGATTAAGGCCCCTGCAATGGCGCGGGATACTCGACTTTTTGAAGGAAATTTTGGGCACCACCTGCCCACAAATGAGAGGTGTACTCAGTTTTCAAGTAGGAGCACGGCTCGACTACTTGGTTTGATAAGCCGTCTTACTTAATTCGCGTCCCACGGGGACGTAGACCACTTAGGGGAGCAGCAGGATAATTGCCAGGCCGGCAGCCAGCATCGAGGGCCCGTAGGGGACTTCCTTCTGCTTGTTTCCGCGGTTCTTGAGGACCAGGAGCAGGGGAGCGACGCCACCTGCGACGAACCCCAGAGCTCCGCCATAGAACAAGTGGGACCAGCCCAGGTAGCCCAAGTACAGGCCAAGTGGTGCAGCAAGCTTCACATCGCCCATTCCGAGGCCGTTTCGGCTGGTCAGGGCAAGAAAAAGGTACAAAACGAACAATATTAAGGCGCCGGCCATCCCGCGCAGTAGGCTACCTACCTCGCCGGACACCCCTGCAGCGGCTCCGAGTAGCACGATTCCGGCCGCCAGCAGGGGCAGGACCATCCGGTTGGGCAGCAGGTGGTGCTGCAGGTCGATCCGTGCCAGCTGGACGCCGGCCACTGCCAGCAGGATGTACGCAAATAGCTCGGGGGAGAGCCCGAAGCGCCAGGCCAGCATGGTGGACAGCGCGAACGTGGCTGCCGCCGTCGTAATTCTCATGCGTACAGTCAGGGGTCCGCCAAGGCGGGGGAGCGTGCGCCGGATAAGGAGTTCGGCCAGCAGGGACAGGCATGCGCCGGCGAGGCCAACACCCGCCATGAAAAGGACGCCAGTGAACGATCCGGAGGGCTGTGCAAGCAGCAGGGAGCCGGCGGCGGCGGGATCGGACACGGTTCCTCCAAGGATGCGACGGGCCGGCACAGGACACTCTGCGAAGCAGAGAGCAAACAGGATGCATCCGGACACCCCATTTTGACCCAAGAGGCCGTGATCGGCTATTCTTGGTAGTCGTTGTGCGTGTCCTATCTCGATGGTGCGTGCCCGCTTGAGAATCCGGTTGCAGGATAGCTACTCAACGTGCACATTCGAGACTTCAGGATGACTGGTTACATGGAGCCCTCACCTCTGTTCCGGTAGCGCATAGATAGTAGGTGCACCGTAAGAGTGACGCCTAAAACAAGAACGCCAGAACAAGAACGAGGCAAACACCGTGCGTACGTACACCCCGAAGCCCGGCGATATCAACCGCCAGTGGCACGTCATTGACGCCACCGACGTTGTCCTTGGTCGTCTTGCCAGCCAGACCGCAATCCTGCTGCGCGGCAAGCACAAGGCCACCTTTGCGTCCCACATGGACATGGGCGACTTCGTCATCATCATCAACGCTGAAAAGGTTGCCCTCACCGGGGCCAAGCTGGAGCAGAAGCGCGCATACCGCCACTCCGGCTACCCGGGCGGCCTGACCTCCGTCAACTACGCGGAGCTGCTTGAGTCCAACCCGGTTCGCGCCGTGGAGAAGGCCATCAAGGGCATGCTCCCGAAGAACTCCCTCGCTGCACAGCAGCTGGGCAAGCTGAAGGTGTACCGCGGTGCAGAGCACCCCCACGCCGCCCAGCAGCCCAAGACTTTCGAAATCACCCAGGTCGCCCAGTAGTCCTGGCCACCAACCAACTTTTTATCAAGGAGAATCGTGGCTCAGAACGAAGAACTGACCACCGAAGCCGTTGAGGCTGAGGAAAACCTGACCAGCTACACCTCGGAGAGCGGTGCTGCGGAAGCAGCTGCGCCGAAGAAGGAACGCCCGGCACTGACCGTTGCCGGCGCTGCAGTTGGCCGTCGTAAGGAAGCCGTTGCACGCGTTCGCGTTGTGCCCGGCTCCGGCAAGTGGACCATCAACGGCCGCGAGCTGGCGAACTACTTCCCGAACAAGCTGCACCAGCAGGACGTCAACGAGCCCTTCAAGATCCTCGATCTTGACGGCGCCTACGACGTCATCGCCCGCATCCATGGTGGCGGTATTTCCGGCCAGGCCGGTGCCCTGCGCCTGGGCATCGCCCGTTCACTGAACGAGATCGACACCGAGAACAACCGCGCCACCCTGAAGAAGGCCGGTTACCTGCGCCGTGACGCCCGCGTCATCGAGCGTAAGAAGGCCGGTCTCAAGAAGGCCCGTAAGGCTCAGCAGTACTCGAAGCGTTAATCCCGCTTCCAAGCGCTTCTGGCGCTTGCACGAAAGCCCGTTCCGCCACTCGGCGGGGCGGGCTTTCGCCGTTTCAAGAGCTCTTATTTGGCGAGTTGAAAGTACTGTGCCCCGTCGACATCCTCGGCTACGAATCGCTGCCTCACCCATTCGACGATTCGAGCTGACTCGCCGCGGCCTTCCAAGGTCTGCGGCGGCAGGTTCTGTACGACTACTGATCCCACTCGTCCTTCCGCGACGAGTACCTCGAACTGTTCCAGGGTCGGGAACGGATCCGTCCCGTCGAACCCACCCAGCGGCAGCACCGCATGACCGGATTCGAGCTGATAGTTGGCGGAAGTCTCGGATCCGACTATGGCAGCCGCCCACGTCGTGGACGCCGGCTGGTTGCTCAAGCGCTCAAGTACGCCGGCCGACGGCAGATCACCGTACATGACGGCCAAGTAACTCGGGTGAGTGTCCGGAGACGCGCGATTGCGCTCGTCGGTGCGCATGCCGAGGATACTGGGCCCAGCAACCACTCCGGCCCCGATGTGGGGGGCCAGGACCGTGTTCAGCGACCACAGCAGGGGCCCAAGGAACAACGCAGCAAGCAGGAACACTGGGCTTGCCCGTGCCACTGCGGGTTTTGGTGCAGGGATAAGGACTCCGGCGATCGCGATGCCCCAAATTAGCAGCATGACGTAGGGCAAACCCGGGAAATCCGCCGTCGAACGGGCCGCGGTGACATAGGCAAAGATCATGCTCGCTGTCAGCGTGATAATGGCTGCCCAACGCGTGCGGGGGGCGGCGAGCCCATGCAGAAAGTACACCAGGGCAACGGCCGCCAGGCAGCACATGGGCGGGACAGCGGTCAGGACGTAATACGGGTGCACGATTCCAGACATGAAGGCGAGAACGGTGGCGGAGCAGGCGAACCACACGCAGCAAAGCACGAGGAGCGCACTTGCGGCGCGGGGCACTCGGCGGCGGACGATGCACCAGAGTCCAATGCAGAGACCCGCTGCAGCCAACGGGAGGAACCACCCGCTCTGTCCGGAGAACTGTGGCTGGAGGAAGCGCTGGAAGCCGACATCGAGTTGGTCAGCCGCGCCCGTGATACCCGCCGCCATGGTTCTGCTGGCGTCTTCCCCGGTCAGGCGGTCGAGCCCGTTATAGCCCAAGGTGAGCTCCACGACGCTGTTCTTCCTGGAGCCGCCGATGAACGGTCGTCGGGCCGGGTCCGTGATTTGAACTAACAGGAACCACCAGCCGCCTGCCACCGCGGCCGCGCCGAGGGCAGCGAGAAGATGCAGGCACCGCTTGAATACTGAGGCGCGCGAGAACAGAAAGTATGCTGCCGCAATGGAAGGCAGCAGAAGCAGGACCTGAAGCTGTTTCGTGAGAAGAGCCAGGCCAGTGAGCAGGCCGGCCAGCAGCAGCCATCTAACTTGGCCACCATCGATGGATTCCAGGGCAAGAAAGGCAATTCCAATCATGAGCAGCGTCAGGAGCGCATCAGGGTTGTTGTAACGAAACATGACTGTAGAGACGGGCATGACGGCCATAAATGCAGCGGCCAGCAGGCCCACAGCTGAATTGAAGCGTTTTTGGACCATTCGGTAGAGAAGATAGACGCCAGCTACGCCCATGAGCGCCTGCGGAAGCAAAAGGCTCCAGGAGTTGAGTCCGAACACGCGGACGGATAGCGACATGACCCAGATGCTGAGAGGGGGTTTGTCCACGGTGATCGCATTCCCCGGATCGGAGGCGCCGAAGAGAAGTGCCGTCCAATCGAGGGATCCAGACATGGCAGCCGCAGAGTAGTAGGAGTTCGCCCACCCGTTGCGATCCAAGCCCCATGTGTAGAGCAACGCTGTGAGCGCCAGCAGGGCCAACAGAGCAGGACGTTGCCACCGGCCGCTGTGGAACAGCGTGCGTGGCCACTCGGCCAGGAGACCCCTGTCTAAAGCTGATGTTCGCTCGCTACGGACAAGCGCGGGCTTCAGTGAGCGGGTGTGCGCGGAGTTCAAAGCGCAGGTCCCTCAACCGGCTGGGGGGAGATACGAGCGCCGCGTTGGGCGATATGACCGACCCTGAAAACCCAAGCCCGAAGCAGGACAAACCTGAGGAGGGTGGCCACAATGTTGGCACCAGTCAGGACCAGGAGCTCGTGGCTCGGAGCGGCATCGACACTGACGGCATGAAGAATCATCAGCGAGGAGGAAGTGATGGTCCAAGCAAGGAGGAAGACCACAAGTCCTTGGAATTGCTGAGTGAAGAGCCTCACCGGACCACGGATGCCAAACGTGAACCGGCGGTTGGCTGCAGTATTACCGACGGCGGTCAAAAGCAGTGCTATGAAGTTCGCCTGTTGGGCGCCAAAGGGAGCTTGAAGGGTCAGATAGAGCAAGGCAAAGGCGATGGTGGAAGCCCCGCCCACCAATCCGAACCGCAGCACCTGGCCGAAGAAGCTCGGCCGCCGCGGAGCCACGATGGGCCGGCGCCCCAGCTCTGCGTAGATTGCCTGGACAGGAATGCTTCCCTTCAAAAGCGAGCCTGCTACGCGGACCAAGCCCCGGAGATCATCCACGGCCGTCTGCCTGATATCAACTCTGCTGTCGGGATCGTCAACCCAGTCCACAGGAATTTCATGGATCCGCAGGCCGGAGCGCTCGGCAATGATCAACAACTCCGTGTCGAAAAACCAGCCATTGTCCTCAATGTGGGGAAGGATCCGCTTGGCGACATCCGCCCGGATGGCTTTGAAACCGCATTGGGCATCTGAGAATCTCACCTGCATGGTCCGTCTGAGCAGAAAATTGTAGGAGCGTGAAATGAACTCGCGCTTCGGGCCGCGGCTGACCCTGGAACTCTGCCCCAGCCTGGTCCCGATGGAAACATCCGAATGGCCCGACAACAGCGGCGCCACAAGTGGTGGCAGCGCGGCCAGGTCCGTTGACAGATCGACATCGAGATAGGCCAAGACCTTGGCTGAGGATGCGCCCCAAGCGTCCCTCAGCGCGAACCCGCGTCCCTTGACCTCGAGTCTGCGGTGAATCACATTCGGCAGCTGCTCCGCCAAGCGCTGGGCAATACTCGAAGTATTGTCCGTGCTGGCATTGTCCGCRATSGTAATTTGCCAYGTCGAAGGCATTTCTTGCRATAAGTAATTCGCGAGCTTWGTGATGCTKTTTTCGAGTACCGCCTGTTCATTAAAGACCGGTACCACAATTTCAAGCGCCAAGCCCCCAGAGCTAGGTGTCATGCCACGAAGCCTAAACGCATCCTGGAAAAGGCAGTAGGTGTTTGGGGAAAATAGAGTACAAGAAACCTCAAAACCAAGTAGTCGACCGATCTTTCAGTCGAATGTGGGTCGGCCCGGGCCGGGTTGAGTCCCCCGAATGTTGGCAGAGGAATGGGGTATGTTCGCCGAAGAGCAGTTGCACCGCGTGAACGAGGGGGATCGTATGCCGGAGCCCGGCGTCGAGGTTGTGTGGGGCGCGTTATCGAGGACCTGGCGGAAGGCCCAGTACGAGGAGTTGTGGCTTCAGTTTCGGCCCAGCGGTTCCAAGGACGTCTTTGATGCCGTCGAGGTCGCGGTTCAGGTCGCGAACCAGGAAGTCGAGGACGCCGGGTGGGGCGACGCTGTCTTCACCGCGGGCGTCTCGGACTCGGACGCCGGACCGGTGGCGCTTATGAGCAGGGCCGGACCGGAGGAGGGCGTGCGCGCCTGGCTGGATGCCTTCGCCCGGCATTTGCAGGCACTCGGGATGTCCGGGCGGGTCACGGTCGCGCCGGAGGCGTTTTTCCCGGACTGGTTGAGCTGCGAAGTCGAGCTGCCGCGGCAGCTGACGGCGTCCGTGTCTTACCAGACCATTGACCTGGCCCTGCCGGAGACAGACGAACAGCAGCGTGGCTGGCATGTCGCGGCCGCCGTGACGGCGAAGGTGGCAGATGCCGCTACGGCGTGGGGCCGGTTCAGCGGTGCGGACGTGTACCTGCTGCGCAACATTCACCAGACCCTACGCAGAACCCCGACGTGGGTCCGGCGATGGCGGCCGCTGCCGCGAAATTCGGACAGGCTGGCGCGACGTATCTGCGGTCGGAGCCGCGCCGGTTGGGCTGGGCGTCGCTTGGCACCCTGGGCCGGGCCTGCTATGAGGTCATGGATGACACGGCCTCCTGGAAGAACTGGCTTGCGCAAGTCACCCGGGCGACGGTCGCGTTCCCCGGGGACACCGATCTGGCGTTTGCGCAGTACACCAATCCCCTCAGCAGCACCTGGAGCGAGCTTGCCGTCGTCAGACCGCCACTGCCGTACGTGAAGGAATACCAGATCCGCTACAACAGGCACCTGGATGCGCAGTACATCGCCGACGAGCACGGGCTCCAGCTCCTCACCGACGCCCATCTGGCGCAAGCGAACGACCTGTCCGACTGGATCATCGAACCTCTCGGCGGGGGAAAGCACTCGTGYGGGCCAAAGACCTGGAGCCCTGGTACGCCAACATCGACCCCGACCCGGCAACACTCGCGAAGGCGCGCGCCGACTTCGGAGGCATGCTCCTCACCCCGGAGATCATCGCGGACAACCCGCCACCCTGGCGCTGACCAAACGATGGCGTGTGGCCGGGACGATCGCGGAGAAAAATGATCGCCACGGGCGCACCACCGCGTACGGCCGCCCATCGACTAAACTTGGGCCGATGTCTAGATTATTTGGAACCGATGGAGTCCGGGGCCTGGCGAACGGGTTGTTGACCGCCGAGCTCGCCTTGCAGCTGGCTCAGGCCGCCGCCGTCGTACTTGGCCATGACCGCAACACGACCGGGAAGCGCCCGATTGCCGTGGTGGCACGGGACCCGCGGGCCAGCGGTGAGTTCCTCGCGGCTGCCGTGGAAGCGGGGCTCTCCAGCTCGGGAATCGACGTCTACGACGCCGGCGTGCTGCCCACCCCGGCCGCCGCCTACCTCGTGGCGGACCTCAACGCCGACTTCGGCGTGATGATCTCCGCCTCGCACAACCCCGCGCCGGACAACGGCATCAAGTTCTTCGCCCGCGGCGGCCAGAAGCTGCCCGACGACGTCGAGGATGCCATCGAAGTGCAGCTCGGCAAGGAGCCCTTCCGGCCCGTCGGCGGTGAGGTGGGACGGATCCAGCGCTTCTCCGACGCCGAGGACCGCTACATCGTGCACCTGCTCGGCACGCTTCCGCACCGCCTGGACGGCTTGAAGGTCGTCCTCGACTGCGCCCACGGCGCGGCCAGCGGCTGCTCCCCGCAGGTGTTCAAGGACGCCGGCGCCAACGTGATCGTCATTGGCGCCGAGCCGGACGGGCTCAACATCAACGAAGGGGTCGGCTCCACGCACCTCGGCCCGCTCAAGCGGGCCGTCCTGGACCACGGGGCGGACCTCGGCATCGCGCACGACGGCGACGCCGACCGCTGCCTCGCCGTGGACCACGAAGGCAACGAGGTGGACGGCGACCAGATCATGGCCATCCTGGCCGTGGCCCTCAAGGGCGCCGGAAAGCTTAGGAACGATGTCCTCGTGGCCACCGTCATGAGCAACCTCGGCCTGAAGATCGCCCTGCGCGACGCCGGGATCAGCCTGCGCGAAACCGGTGTGGGGGACCGCTACGTCCTCGAGGAAATGCGCAACGGCGGCTACAGCCTTGGCGGCGAGCAGTCCGGGCACGTAATTTTTGCCGAACACGCCACCACCGGCGACGGCGTACTGACCGGACTGCAGATTGCCGCCCAGGTGGCACTCACCGGCCGCCCGCTCAAGGAGCTGTCAACGGTGATGACCAAGCTGCCCCAGGTCCTCATCAACGTCAAGGGCGTGGACCGTACCCGGGTCAAGGGCGATGCGGTGGTGGCGCAGGCGGTATCCGCCGCCGAAACCGAACTCGGCGACACCGGACGCGTCCTGCTGCGCCCCTCGGGCACCGAGCCGGTGGTGCGCGTGATGGTGGAGGCCGCAGACCACAAAACCGCCCAGGGTGTCGCGGAGCGACTGGCCCAGGTGGTCCGGACCGAACTGGCTTTGGAGCTCGTCCCCGAATAGTCGGCCAAGCCGGTTCCGTCCGCGAATCGCTGTGTCCGGCGAAGCTGGGTTTCCCCACCTATGTCCGCGTCCGACGGCGTGTGGGCCGGTTGCGCCGGCGTGTACCGGCGTCGTGGTGGCAAAGATGGGAAAATCCGCGCGGACCGACGCCGCCCCACGGGTAGCCCGGCGCCGCCTACAAGTACGCCGGGGCGGCTTCCACGCCGAAGTATTCCTCGAGCGTGCCGATGCCGCGGGCGCGCATGTCCGCGGCCGCCTCCTTGCCGATGAAGCGCAGATGCCATGGCTCGTAGAAATACCCGGTGATTTCGTGCAGCATCCACGGGTAGCGGACCACGAAGCCGAAGCGGTGGGCATTCGCCTTGGCCCAGATCGCCGCCGGGCGGTCCTTGAACTGGGGCGTGAAAGAGTCCGCCCCGCTGCCGTCGCCGATGTCGAACGCCCAGCCCGTCTGGTGCTCTGAGTAGCCGGGCCGGGCCGAGGCGGTGTCAGCCTCCGCCTGACCGCGGGAATTCACGTAGCTGCCGTAGGTTGCCCGCTGCGTCGCGAACGAACGG
>NZ_JBFTZL010000017.1:0-39583 GCF_056406825.1 Arthrobacter sp. P1_A5
GCTTGGATGAGGCGCCCCGTGACAGGAACAGCCTCTGAATAAGGGCAAGGATCAGGTCGACGCTGATGGCAAGGGCGGCGATCAGCAGCGAGCCTCCCAGCATTTGCGGGAAGTCGGAGAGCACGAGCCCGTCGAACAGGTAACGGCCCAGGCCGCCCAGGTTGATGTAGGCGACCACGGAAACGGTGGCGATCACCTGGAGCACCCCGGTCCGGAACCCGCCGTACATCACCGGCAGCGCGTTCGGGAATTCCGCCCGGAACAGGACCTGCCACTCGGTCATGCCCATGGCGCGGGCGGCATCCACCACGTTGCGGTCGACGCTGGAGATTCCGGCATAGGTGCCGGCGAGCAGCGGCGGCACGGTCAGGATCACGAGCGCCCAGATCGGCGGCATCAGCCCGATACCGGCGAGCAGGACGAACAGCGTGAGCAAGCCGAGGGTGGGCAGGGCGCGCAGCGCGCCCGCGACTGACACGATCGCAACCCGCCCGCGGCCGGTATGCCCGACGAACAGGCCGATCGGGACGGCGATGGCGATGGCGATCACCATCACCAGGCCCGTGTAGAACAGGTGTTCGGCCAGGCGCACCGGGATTCCGGCGCTGCCGGACCAGTTCTCCGGATCGCTGAGCCAGGCAAAGGTGTCCGTGACGACGTTATTCACGCGTTTCCCCCTCTGGTCTTGGGACGCGAAAACCGCATCGCCGCCGCGGCGGGGCCAGTCTTGTCCGGGCCTGCGCCCGAACCGGTGCCGCCACCCGTGGCCGCCGCGGCCCGGGTCCAGGGCGTCAGCAGCCGTTCAAGCAGCACGAGGACGGCGTCCATCAGCAGCGCCAGGAGAAGGATGGCGATGATGCCCACCACCACTTCGGTGACGAAGTCACGCTGGAGGCCGGAGGTGAAGAGCATTCCGAGGTTGCCGATGCCGAGCAGTGCCGCGACGCTGACCAGCGAGATATTGCTGACCGAGACCACGCGCAGCCCGGCGAACAGCACCGGCAAGGACAGCGGCAGGTCGATCTGCATGAAGCGGGCGAAGGGTTTGAACCCCATGGCGACGGCGGCCTGCCGTAGGTCCTCGTCCACCGAGTCGAAGGCATCCAGCGTGGCGCGCACCAGCAGGGCGATGGCGTAGATGGTCAGGGCCACCACCACGTTGACCGGATCCAGGATCCGGGTCCCGAGGATGGTCGGCAGGATGATGAAAAGCGCCAGCGAGGGGATCGTGTACAGCAGCGAGGACCCGGTGAGCACGACGGATCGGAGCCCGCGGCTCTGCCGGGCGAGCTGGGCCAGCGGAACGGCTATGAGGACCCCGAACACCATCGGCAGGATGGCCAGGATGAGGTGCTGGCCGGCGAGGCTGAAGACTTCCGCTCTGTTGGCCAGGAACCACTCCATCAGAGCCCTCCGTGCCGGACGTTGCGGTCTGACTCGATGACGGCGAGGACTTCGGCGGCTCCGATGACTCCGGCCACCCGGCCGTCGTCGTCCACGGCGACGCCAAGGCCCGAGGGTGAGGACAGGGCCGCGTCCAGTGCCCGGCGGAGCGTGTCCCCCTTCCGGAACAGGGAGCCGCCGGGAACCATCGTCGGGGCCGTTCCCGTGGCGCTGCGGGGCCCGGCCCAGCCCAGGGGCCGGAGAGCTTCATCGACCACCAGCTGCCATTCATCGGAGCTGCCCTCAGCCCTGAGCTGATCGGGCGTGAGAGTGGGGACGGGGTGGATGGTGACACCGTCGGAGGGGCTGAACGCAAGGTGCCGGAAGCCGCGGTCACGGCCCACGAAGGAGGCCACGAACTCGTTCGCCGGGGCCCGCAGGATCTCCGCCGGGGCCGCGTACTGCGCCAGCTTGCCGCCGACGGCGAACACGGCCACTTTGTCGCCCAGGACGGTGGCCTCGTCGATGTCGTGGGTGACGAATACGATCGTCTTGGCCAGGTCATGCTGGAGCCGGAGGAGCTCCTTCTGGAGTTCATCGCGGACCACCGGGTCCACGGCGCTGAAGGGCTCGTCCATGAGCAGCACCGGAGGATCGGCCGCGAGTGCCCGGGCCACGCCTACGCGCTGCTGCTGTCCGCCCGAGAGCTGGGACGGGTACCGCTTGCCGAGCGAAGAGGCCAGCCCGACGACGTCGAGCAGTTCCTGGGCGCGCTTGCGGGCGTCGGCTTTGGACACGCCGTTGAGCCGGGGAACGGTGGCGATGTTGTCCAGCACGGAGCGGTGCGGCATCAACCCGGAGGACTGCATGACGTACCCCATGGACCGCCGCAGCTGCGCGGCAGGGATTGAAGTGACATCGGCCCCGTCCACGGTGATGACGCCGGACGTGGGCTCCACCATGCGGTTGATCATCCGCAGGGACGTGGTCTTACCGCAGCCGGAGGGTCCGACGAAGACAGTGATGGCGCCCTTATCGATGGACATGGTCAGCCCGTCAACGGCGGCCTGACCGCCCTGGTACTGCTTGGTGACGTTCTGGAACTCGATCATGGCTTCGGCCATTTCCGGGCTTACCTAACTGTTGGCGGCAACATTGGTCGGGCCAGCGCACTGTTCGTCAGTGTGCTGGCCATAAAGCAGTTAGCTCATAGACTAACCAGCACCCCGGACTATGTCAGCGGCGCGGGGCTCCCATAAGGCTTCGGAAGCACAACGATTTTGGATGGGTGGCGCGCCGGAAATCCTTCCGGCGCACCACCGCCGCCCTTGGCCCACCCGGCGGTGTGCTTCAGCGGGGCCGCCGCGCACCCTTCGCGCCGCTGTTTTTTCTGCCGTGACCGCCCTTTCCGCCGCCGCCGCCGTGCGCGTTCTCGTGGTTGTCCCGTTCGGCCGACCGCTGGCTCTTGCCCGCTACGGCGATCTTCTGGTGCCATTCGCGCTGGTAGGCGCGCCGCGCGGCCGCGTCGTGGCGGCGCGCCAGGGCGGCGAGTTCGCGTTGCAGCTTCAGGTAGCTGGCCCACCGGCGGTCCTCCAGGACGCCGTCGGCGAGCGCCGCCTGCACGGCACAGCCGGGCTCCCGGCCGTGCGCGCAGTCCGAGAAGCGGCAGTGCTCGAAGAGCTCTTCGAGGTCGCCGAACATCTCCTCCATTCCTCCCTCGGCGTCGAAGACCCCGAAGCCGCGCACCCCCGGCGTGTCCATCAGGACGGCGCCGCCGGGCAGGGGAACGAGCGCGCGGGACGTGGTGGTGTGCCTGCCCTTGCCGTCGCCCGCCCGCACTGCCCCCGTCTCCTGGGCCGGGACGCCGGCGAGGGCATTGATGAGCGTGGATTTTCCGGCGCCAGAGGGCCCCAGCAGCACCAGCGTGCCGCCGGGCGGCAGATGGCCCAGCACTTCGTCGAGGCCATCGCCGTTCTCGGCAGAGGTGGTGACGACGTCGACGCCGGCTGCCTGGCGCACGACCGTCGCCACGACGTCGTCCGCGAGGTCCGCGATGTCCGCCTTCGTGATGATCACGAGCGGTGTGGCACCGGAGTCCCACGCCGCAACCAGGGTCCGTTCGAGCCGGTTGTGCGTGAGCGGACGATCCACCGGAACGACGATCCCGACGACGTCCATGTTGGCGCCAAGGACCTGCGCCTCGGACGAGGCCTCGAAGGCACGCTTGCGGCTCAGCTCCGAGTGGCGGGGCAGGATGCCCACAATGGCGGGCTCCCCCGCCGCGTTCGGACCCAGCCAAACCCAGTCCCCGGTGGCGGGAAGCTCCCCGCCGCGCGGGTAGGGCAGGTGGGCGGTTCCGCCGCCCTCAGCCACCAGGACGAGGTTGCGGTCCACCCGGATGACGCGGCCCGGGCGGTCGCCTCCCGGCACCGGCTGGGCCGTGAACCGCTCGGCGACGCCGGCCGTGTAGCCGTAGAGGACAGGACCTTCGGGGCCAGMCTCATCGGAGGGCCCGGACGTATGAGGCACAGATGGATGAGGTTCGGATGAATTGGTAATGATGGCGCTGCCGGCGCCCCGGGATGCAGGATAAATGGTCAACGAAAACCCTTTGGTGGGGCCCCGTGGTGCGGCGCATTGCAGCTGCGGCGGTTTGGATGCCGTGCGCGGAGACTAGCGCTCGATGGCTAGGCTGCGCCGTGGGACAGGGCAGGAATAATGACATGGCGTGTATCGGTGCGCTGCGCGCTCAGAAATATCGCATTCATTGCTTCCACCTCCCCGTCGATTGCCGGCCTGCTGCGGCCGGCGGTTTCTACAGGATAGCCATGGTGCCCGTGCCTGGCCAGCGGTTTAGCCGGAAAGTTTTCCGTTCAGCGGCCGCTCACGGTACAGACGCAGCCCGGCATCCACGAGCGAGACCCGGTTCAGCTGCGCCACCTCATCCAGCGGAATCCAGGCCGCGTGGGTGGTGCTGCCGTTCACTTCGTGACGCAGTTCCCCGCCCGTGATCGTCGCCTCGTAGACCAGCCGGAGCGACTGGAAGTCCCGCACGCCGCCGTCGAGCCGGACTTCGGACGGCCAGTGCCCGACGTCGATCCCCAGCATGGCGCCGACCTCGGCGTCGTAACCGGTTTCCTCGTGGATCTCGCGGCGGCACCCGTCCACCGGGTGTTCGGCCAGGTCCAGGCCGCCGCCGGGCAGCGTCCAGCCCTCGCGGCCGTCCTGCTTCCAGTACGCCAGGAGGATCCCGGCGTCACGGATGATGACGGCGTAGGCCGCGGGCCGGGTGTCGAATTGCATGCTCATCCCCCCAGCGTAGTGGCCGGCGGATCGCCCCCGACTACTCCTGTTCCGCCACCAGCTGCAGCACCCCGAAGACCGGCTCCTGCACCAGGACCCGGACATCGGTGATCCCCGCGGCGGCCAGGGCCGTGCGGAACGACTCCTGCAGCCCCGGCACGTTCATGCCGAGTCCGCCGCCCAGGATGACGGGGCCCCCGATGCCGAGCTGCCGGACGGTCTGCGCGGCGAGGTCGGCGAGGTCGCGCCCGGCCTGTTCCATGAGGGCCCGGCTTGGCGCATGCCCGGCGTCTGCAGCCTCCACCACGAKCCGCGCCCGCTGGGCCCAGAACCGGCGCCCGGTCTCGGGCGAGTGGAACATGGCGATCAGCTTGTTCGGGTCATCCACGCCGCAGGATGCCAGCAGGGCCGTGCTGAGTTCGTCCGGTTCCAGCCCCTGGTTCATCCGGCGCAGGCTGTGGCGGACGGCCTCCCGGCCCAGCCAGTAGCCGCTGCCTTCGTCGCCGAGCAGGTAGCCCCAGCCACCGGCCCGGACCTCCTCGCCGCGGCCATTCTTGCCCCACGCGGCCGATCCGGTGCCGGCGATGACGGCGACGCCGGTGCTGGCGCCGCCTGCGGCGAGCAGCAGCCGGGAGTCGTGGACCACCGTGATCCGGGCGCCGGGTACGTGCGGGGCAATCAGTGCCGCGAGCGCCGCGGCGTCATCATCGGTGTCGATGCCGCCGGCTCCGGCGTAGACCTGGGCGACGTCTCCCCCGCCGATCCTGGCGAAGAGTTCCGCCAGGTTCAAGGCGGCTTCCTCGGGGCTGAYGTTCTGGACATTGGAGCTGCCCACCGATTCATCGGCCACGGGCGCGCCGCCTTCGAACCTGACGCCCCGGGTTTTGGTGCCGCCGATGTCCAGGCCGATCACGGCACCCGTCGTCGCCGTGGCAGATGGCGTGGTGGAAGATGGAACGGAGTCCGCCGCCGGCGGCGTGTCAGTGTTAGTCACTGGAACAGGTTACTGAATCGCTGCAAGGAGCCCGCAATGCCCCACGATCTTTTCGGCACACCCGTCATCGCGGCGCCCAWGGCCGGAGGCACCTCCACAGCGGCCTTCGTCGAGGCCGTGCACCGCGCCGGCGGGCTCGGCTTCCTCGCGGCAGGCTACAAGAGCGTGGCGGCCATGCAGGCGGAAATCAGCACCCTCCGGGAGTCCGGCGCCCGGTTCGGCATGAATGTATTTGTCCCGGATCCGGCCCAACTGCCGCCCTCCGCGGCGATGCTGGCGGAGCTCGAGGAATACCGGCTTCAGCTGCGCACCGACGCCCGGCGCTACGGCGTGGAGCTTCCGCAGTTGCGGCTCGACGACGACGACGAATGGCAGGGAAAGATCGATGCCCTGCTCTCAGACCCGGTGGAGCTGGTCAGTTTCGCTTTCGGGCTGCCCGGCCCGGACGTCGTTCGGGCCCTGCAGCGGGCGGGATCGGCGGTGCTGGCCACTGTCACCACCGCGGCCGAGGCCGTGCAGGCGGCAGGGCAAGGCGTGGACGCCCTCGTCGTGCAGCACACGAGCGCCGGCGGACACAGCGCGGCGTTCCTCCCGGCCCCGGAGCCGCGACCGGCTTACGCGGCGCGGCCGGGCGGCACAACGGCGCAGCTGCTCGCCGAGGTGCGGTCCGCCGTCGACCTCCCGCTGGTGGCTGCGGGCGGCATCATGGATGCGGCCGGGCTGGACGCCGTGCTGCGTGCCGGGGCCGTCGCAGCCCAGCTCGGCACCGCGTTTCTCCGCACTGACCAAAGCGGCGCCAAGCAGTTGCACAAAGATGCCCTGGCCGATCCGCATTTCATCCGGACCCGGCTGACGCGCGCCTTCACCGGCCGGCAGGCACGGGCCCTGGAGAACGAATTCGTCCGCGACCACGCCGAGGCGCCGGAGGCCTACCCTGCCGTCCACCACCTCACGGCGCCCATCCGGGCCGCGGCCACCGCAGCCGGCGACGCGGAACGCCTGAACCTGTGGGCGGGCACGGGCTGGCAGAAGGCACACGCCGGACCCGTGGCCGCCGTCGTGCACGGGCTGCTCGCCGGCCGCTGACCGCAGCCGACCCCCGTCAGGACCCCGAAGTCGCCGGAAACGTTCCAAACCGCCGTCACCTTACGGCGACCTCGGTGCCAACCGGCGACCTGAGCGCACCAGCCCCGGCACCGGCGACCTGAGCGCACCAGCTCCAGCCCCGGCGCACCTGCCCCGGCGCTCCGGCACCGCCCGGCTCAGCCCGCCGAGCGTTCGCGCACGAAGCCTGCCAGGAGCGCCGGACCGTCGCGGAGCACGAATTCGCGGAACAAGCGCACGGGATCGGACTCGGCATCGGCCACGGCATTCCGCGAAACCGGCTCCCGCCACGCGAGGCCGATCTCGCGGAACGCCAGGTCAGAATCCAGGGGAATCTCCACCCAGCCGGGCCCGCCGTCGTCGGCTTCGGCGCCCCGCGACGGATGGTGGCTGTTTTGTGCAACTCTGCCGGGTGCGGAGCCGCCGGGCGGCAGGATGCTGACGCCGAGCCCGGCCGAGACGAGGCCGCGGACGGTGTGCGAGTCCTGGCTCTCGAAGGCAATGCGCGGACGGAACCCCGCCTCGCGGAACAACGCGTCGGTCAGCGAGCGCATGCCGTAGCCGGACCCCATCGCCACGAAGGGCTCCTGCCGGATCTCGGCAACCTTGGCCCTGCGGCGGCCGGCCAGGGCATGCCGGTGGTGGACCACCAGGCGCAACGGTTCGCGGTACAGCGCGGCCGAACCGATTCGCTTGCTGGGTGTGGCAACGGGTGCCGTGAGCGCCACGTCGGCGGAGCCCGCGGCCAGTTCCGCGAGGCAGCCGTCCCGTGCACCCTGGCTGAGGTCAAAGGCAGTCTGCGGGTGCCTGCTCCGGAACGCACTGATGAGCAGCGGCAGCATTGCCTCGCCGAAGGTGTGCTGGAACGACACGGCGATCCGGCCGCGGACCACCTCCGATTCGTGCCTGACGCTGTCCAGCCCCGTCTGGAATTCGGCCAGGGCGGCCTCGATGTGGGGCATGAGCGCCTTCGCCGCTGGCGTCAACCGCACGCCCCGGCCGTCCCGGATCAGCAGCTCCGTCCCCACGATGGCGCTCGCCCGCGCAATGGCACGGCTCACGGTCGACTGCGGCAGGCCCAGGAGCTCGGCCGTCTCGGTGATGTGCTCCGTCCGCCCCAGTTCCGCCAGCAGCGGCAGCAGGGGCAGCAGCTGCACGAGCTGCCTGTGTTCGACGTCCATGTTTCCCTCCGGCACTGATCCCTATTTGCTATCTATTCTATGGAAATCATGCATTGGAAGCATCCCTCGGGCAGGCTTTAACCTAAAGACATGCCACGCATTTCCGCACCCACCGGCACCAGCCCACGCCCCGCGGCCAAGAACGCGGCCAAGGACGCAGCCAATCCTGCAGCTGATCCTGCAGCTGATCCTGCAGCTAACGCTGCCGCATGGGCGGGCCATCCGAAAGGCTCCACGGCCTACCGCCGGATCCTCGCCGGGCTTGCCTTTGCCGGCGTCGCAACCTTCGCGCAGCTTTACTCCACCCAGGCGGTGCTCCCGCTGCTGGCGGCGGATCTTCGCGTCTCGGCCGCCGAGGCCGCGCTGACCATCTCCCTGGCTACGGTGGGGCTGGCCTTGACGGTGCTCCCGTGGTCCTTCCTGGCCGACCGGATCGGCCGCGTCCGGGCAATGATGTGGGGCATCTCCGCGGCCACCGCCCTGGGCCTGCTGGTCCCCCTGGCCCCCAGCTTCCCAGTACTGCTGTGCCTGCGGATGCTGGAGGGAATGGCCCTCGGCGGCATCCCGGCGATCGCGATCGCGTATCTCAACGAGGAAGTCAACAAGGCCCACGCCGCCGTCGCCGCCGGGAGCTATGTCGCCGGGACCACCCTGGGCGGCCTGGCCGGCCGGCTGGTCGCCGGGCCCGCGGGCGAACTGTGGGGCTGGCGGGCCGCGGCCCTGGCGGTCTCCGTTCTGGCCACCGGAGCGGCAGTCCTGTTCCTGGTTCTGGTGCCCCGGGCCAAGGGCTTCACCGCCGCGGCCGCGGGCGGCTTCCGCGGGGCCCTTCGCACGCTGGCCGGCCATGGCCGCAATCCCCGGCTCCTGGCCCTGTACGTCCAGGCATTCCTGCTCATGGGCGGTTTCGTGGCCGTCTACAACTACCTCGGATTCCGGCTCTCAGGGGAACCGTTCAGCCTGCCCGCCACCGCGATCAGCCTGATCTTCCTGGCCTACCTCTCCGGAACCGTCTCGGCGCGCTGGGCAGCGGGCCTGACGTCGCGGTTCGGCCGGCGCACCGTCCTGATCRCCGGCACCGCACTGATGGCAGGCGGCCTGGCCCTGACGCTCACGGAACAGCTGGCCGCGATCCTGGCGGGATTGCTGCTGTTCACGGGCGGCTTCTTCGCGGCACACAGCATCGGCTCCGGCTGGACCGGACTGATCGCCACGACGGGCCGGGCGCAGGCCGCCTCGCTGTACAACCTGGCCTATTACCTCGGCTCCAGCGTGCTTGGCTGGGCCGGCGGCCTGGTCTTCCAACGGTTCGGCTGGACAGCCCTTGCGCTGACTGTCATCGGACTGGCCGGCGCGACGGCGGCAATCACCGCCGTCGCGCATCCCGCGCCGGCGCCCGCAACCGGCAGGGTCACGGCATCGGGCTAGGCACCGGACCCCCGGGCTACCGCGTAGCCTCGATCGCCTGCAGGAGGTCGGCGACGATGTCGGCCGGGTCCTCCAGCCCCACCGAGATCCGCAGCAGGTTCGCGTGTGGCTTGGCCGCGGCTTCGACCGGCCGGTGGGTCAGGCCCGCCGGGTGCTGGATGAGGGTATCGATCCCGCCGAGGGACACAGCGTGGGTGATCATGCCGACGGCGGCCGGGATCCGCTCGGCGTGCTCGGCGCTGGCGAGCTCGAAGGCCATGAGCGATCCCGGCCCGGACATCTGTGTGCCCACGAGGCCCTGCGGGTCGCATTCGGCCAGTCCCGGGTAGTAAACCCGCCTCACGAGCCCGTGCCCTGCCAGCGCAACAGCGACTTTTTCGGCGCCGGCCTGCTGGGCGCGGACCCGGACCGGGAGCGTTGCCAGCCCGCGGTGCAGCAGGTACGCCGGCCACGGGGTCAGGATCCCGCCGGTCACGGCCCGGATCTGGCGCAGGCGCACCGCCCATTCAGAGCCTGCGGCCACCACGCCGCCCATGGCGTCCCCGTGGCCGCCCAAGAACTTCGTGGCGCTGTGCAGCACCATGGCCGCGCCGTGCTTGAAGGGTTGCTGCAGTACCGGGCTGGCGAACGTGTTGTCCACCAGGAGCGGCACACCGTCGGCGGCGGCTGCCACGCGGGCGATGTCCACCAGCTCGAGGGTCGGGTTGGCCGGCGTCTCGAGGATCACCAGGCCGGTGTCCGGCCGGAGTGCGGCGCCGACGCCCTCCCGCGTCGTGAAGGTGACCTCGTTGCCTAGGACGCCGGAGGCCAAGAGGTAGTCGCTGCCGCCGTACAGCGGACGCACGGCGACAACGTGCTTCTTGCCCGCGGCCACAACCGCGAGGAGCACCGCGCTCAGCGCCGCCATTCCGGTGGCAAAGGCGACAGACTCGGGCGTGCCTTCCAGGACAGCGACGCCTTCTTCGAAGCGAGCCACCGTGGGGTTCCACAGCCGCTGGTAGACCGTGCTTTGCCCCTCCACATGTGAGCCGCCGGTGGCCATGTGCTCGTAGGCAAGGCCTCCGTCGTGCACGGACGGCAGGGGCGCCGTCGTGGACAGATCGATGGGCACCGCGTGGACGCCCAGTTCCGTGAGCCCGCTCCGGCCTGCGTGGACCGCCAATGAATCTTGAGAAAGCACCCTAGCTCCTTACGAATATTCACCATTGAATTCCGCAAGTATCTGGCAATAATTCGCGCTTTTGTAGGGGTTCTGAATGGAACTGTCGGATAACGCCGTTTATGATGAACGGAGAACACTACTAGGAGGATCCGTGAGCAGCACTGCGAAGAATGTTCGGCCGGGAGCCAGCGAACCGCTGGACGCGATCGACGAGCGCCTGCTCGCTGCCCTGGTCGCGGACGCCCGCATCTCGAACAAACAGCTGGCAGAGCTCGTGGGGATCGCGCCGTCGACCGCGCTGATGCGCACCCGCGCGCTGTCCGAGCGCGGCATCATCGAGGGCTTCGAGGCCAATCTGAGCCTGTCCGCGATCGGGCGTTCGGTCCAGGCCCTCATTGCGGTACGGCTCCGGGCCCATGACCGCGAGCAGATCGACCGTTTCACTGCCCGGGTGCCCAAACTGCCGGCAGTGCTCTCGACGTTCCACACGTCCGGGTCAGTGGACTACCTGCTGCATATCGCCGTCGCCACCACCGAGGACCTCCGGGACTGGGTTCTGGACAACCTGGCCACCGACCCCGTGGTGGGCCACACCGAAACCACGCTGGTCTTCGACCACATCCAGGGCAACCACGGCCCGCTGCCCTAACGGGCCCGGCCGACGCAGTTAGACCCAGCGCAGTTAGACCCGGCGCAGGGCGCTTCGCAGCGTTACGGCCGCCAGCGTCAGTGCGGCGGCGGCGCACACCGTGACGAAACCGGCGACCGCGCTCTGCAGCCCGACGATCCCGGCTGCAAGCCCCAACCCGATCACCGGGAAGGCGCTGCCAAGGTACGTGATCACATAGACGGTGCTGATGATCTGGGCGTGCCGGGCGGCCTCCACCCTGCCGGCAACGTCGTTGAACACGGTCCGGAAGGCCACGCCCTGCCCCACGCCGGCAGTGATGCTGGCCAGAATCAGCAGCCACGGGCTGCTCCAGGCGGCGGCCGCGGCGATCAGCAGGACGGAGACGCCCAGGACGGCCAGGCCGGCGGACACGGCAAACCGTCCCCGGATGGCCAGCAGCTGGCTCAGGGCTGAGGACCCCAGCGTCAGCCCAGCCAGCAGGCCGATCAGCGGCCGCGAATCGGCGTGGACAATCTGGGCGAAATAGCCGGGGGCCAGCGAGAGGCAGAAGCCAAAAACGGTGAAGCTCAGAAAGCCCACGGACGACGCCAGCCAGAAGGCGCCGCGCGCGTCGCTGGAAACCGAAGGCCGCCGCGGTGCCAGGACCCGCAGGGTCTGGGGACCGGCGTGCAGGCTGATGGCGGGCCGCGCCTTGAGCAGGTACAGGGGCACCAGCACGGCGGCGAGGACGATGGAGTGCAGGTAGTACGGCGTCGACGTCGGGCCCGGCAGGAGGGACAGCATCCCGCCGATTGCGGGGCCGGCCGCCACCCCGCCGGCGGAGGCCAGGAGCGTGAACCGTGAGGCCCACTCCGGCCGGCTGGGCAGCAGCTCGCGCAGGGCAGCCGAGCTGGCCCCGGTGGCGAGCGCGACGGCGACGCCCTGCAGGGCGCGCCCGGCGGAGAGCGCCACGAGGTTGCCCGCGGTGGCGAAGACAAAGCCGCCGGCCAGGCCCACCAGCACTGCCAGCACGAGGGCGGCGCGGCGGCCGATGTGGTCGGACCAGTGGCCAGCGAGGACGAGGGTGGCCACGAGCGCCAGGACGTAGGCCGAGAACGCCACCGTGACATCGAGCGCCGTGATTCCGAGTTTTGCCTGCAACAGCGGGTACAGCGGCGTCGCAAGATTTGCGCCGACGAGCAGCGTGAAGATCACAACCCCGGCCATCACGAGCCGTGCGGTGGTGGAGGCGTCCCAGCCCCAGCGGTCAGCTGTGGCCGGGCGCATGCGGAGTTCGCTAAAGACTGTCATGGCCGTGCCCTTGCAAAGTGCAGGCCGGGCTTTCCCTGTTGTGGGGGAACCGCCCGGCCCGGTTGAAAGTTTGGTATGTACAGAATGCAATACCAGTGATCTGCATGGCCAAAATTTGTGTCAAAATTGAGCAAAACAGTCATTCTCTGGCTGTCCAAGTGAACCGGAGTGATGATTTGAACAGTCTGGACCCCACCGACCTGAAGATCCTGCTGGAGCTGATCCGGGATCCGCGGATCCAGATCGGCGAGCTCAGTGACGCCCTGGGCATCGCCCGGAACACTGCCCAGTCGCGCGTGCGGCGTATGCTGCGCTCCGGTGTGCTGCACGACGGCGGCCGTGAAATCGATCTGGAGGCGGTGGGGTACGACGTCGTCGCGTTCGTGACGATCGAGGTCAACCACCGGGAACTCGACGGCGTCGTGGGGGCTTTGCGGCTGATCGCCCAGGTCCTGGAAGTCCACGAGATCTCCGGTCGCGGCGACGTCTGGTGCCGGGTGGTGGCGACGGATACGCACAATCTCCAGGCGGCCCTCCGGTCGATCCTTCGGGTCAAGGGGGTCATCCGCACCGAGACCGTCCTGGCGCTGCACACCCATATCCCGTACCGGACCGAACCGCTGATCAGCCGGCTCGCCCAAGGCAGCGCGCTGGCTCCCGGCCGGTCCGCGTCGCGGCGGGCCGGGTCCGCCGAATTCCAGGTGGACAAAGGATAATGTCCCGGTGACTATCATCGACAACGCCGTCTACGTTGACGGTATCCGCAGCGCCGAGCCGCGGAACCTCGAGCAGACTTTCGAGACCCTGACCGAGCACGGGGGCATGGCCTGGATCGGCCTGTACCGGCCGACCACTGAGGAAATGGCGGCCGTGGCGGCCGAATTCAACCTGCACGGGCTGGCGGTGGAGGACGCGATCTCCGCCCATCAGCGCCCCAAACTGGAACGCTACGACGACAACCTGTTCACTGTGCTCCGGCCCGCCCGGTACCTGGACGAGACCGAAACCGTGGAGTTCGGCGAGCTCCACGTCTTCACGGGGCGCAACTTCGTGGTCACCGTCCGGCACGCCGAGACGAAAGTCGTGGGCCAGGTCCGGCGCCGGATGGAGGGCCGGCCCGATCTGCTGCGCCACGGGCCCGAGGCCGTCCTGTACGCACTCATGGACCAGGTGGTGGATGACTACGGTCCCGTGGTGGCCGGGCTGGAAAACGACATCGACGAGATCGAGGACCAGCTCTTCAGCGGCGACCCCCTGGTGTCCCGGAGGATCTACGAGCTCGCCCGGGAAGTCATCCATTTCCAGCGCGCCATCCACCCGCTCCCGGCTATGATGCAACAGCTCCGCCGGGGCTTCGAGAAGTACCGGGTGGACATTGAACTGCAGCACAGCCTGCGCGACGTCGAGGACCACGTGGAGCGGCTGATTTCCCGCGCCGATTCGTTCCGTGACCTGCTGCAGAATGCGCTCACCCTGGACGGAACCCTGACCGCCAACCGCCAGAACGAGGCCAGCGCGGAACAAAACGAACAGGTCAAGAAGATCTCGTCGTGGGCCGCGATCTTCTTCGCTCCGACATTTGTGGCCGGACTGTATGGCATGAACTTCGACAACATGCCGGAACTGCACTGGACGCTTGGCTACCCGATGGCAATCGCGCTCATGGCCGGCACGGCGGCGCTGATGTACGCCATCTTCAAGAAGAAGGGCTGGCTCTAGCCGGAGGCGCGGCGGTGCCGGACCTGGACCATGAGCCGTCGGAACGCCAGGACGAAGACGACCTCGATGAGCACCATCAGCCCGAGCAGCAGCCACTTCCCGCTGCCGATGAAAACGATGGCCCCGGTGAGGACCAGAATGCTCCCCAGCGCCAGGGAGTAGACGGCAAATCCGAGGGCTACCCTGGCGCTGCGGACGCCGGTGCGGAAGCCGAAGCCCTGCGGTTCCCCACCGGGGTACCCCGCAACCCGGTCCGGACCGGCGGGCTGGAGCTTGTCGAACTCCTCCCACGGGTCGCGGTCCTGCTGCTGATTGGTCATGTTTCCATTATCCCGCGGACCCGAAGCGCCGCACCTCTGAGACCGAACCGTTGGACACTTTCGCGCTGAAACATTTTCGTGCCGAAGCATTTTCGTGCCGTCACGACGACGGGGCCCGGACCAGTGGTCCGGGCCCCGTCATTGCATGCCTTTTGGGCTACTTGCTGTGGCCGTGCCCGCCCGAGTCGCCGCGCTTGCTGGTTCTTGGCGGCGTGATCGCTTTCAAGACCGGCCGGCGCGGCACGGTGTTCGGCGGCCTTGGCCTGGCTGGCCGCGCGGTGCTCGGCGGCGTTGGCCTGGCCGGCCGCACGGTGTTCAGCGGCGTTCTGGTGTGCCCATCCGCTGTTGCCGTTCGAAGCGTGGGACGCGTCGGCTTCCGGCGCGTCGGCCGAATCCTTCGCATCGTCTTCGGCGGGTGCCGGGGCCGGAGCAGCGGGGGCCGGGGCTGCGGGGGCCGGGGCCGCAGGCTCCTGCGCGTCCGCGACGTCTTCCGCGCCCTGGTCGTCCGCGCCCTGGTCGTCCGCGCCCTGGTCGTCCGCGCCCTGGTCGTCCGCGTTCTGGTCGTCCGCGTCAGACTCTGCGCCCTGATCGTCCGCCTCCTGGTCATCCGACTCAGCCGGATCGGCCGGTTCAGACGATTCAGACGATTCGTGATCGGCGGCTTCCTCGTCGGCGGCTTCCTGGTCGCCCACTACCGGAGTCTCCGAACCGGCCGGCTCGGCCGGGTCAGAGGTTTCGGTGCCCGTCGCCGTCATGGTTGACGTCGGGTCAGCCGGGAGATTGGTGGTCGCGGTGGCCGCCGCTGCGCCGGCGCCGCCAGTGACGACGACGGAGGCCACTACTACTGCCTTGCCTGTGGTGCCCAGAGCACTGAGCCAGGCGATGATTCCTGCCACGGGAGATTTTTTTCAAAGCGGATATGAGACCGCTGCCGTCCCCCCGGTCGGCAGCCAGCGCCACAGTACCGCTCGAAAACGACGAATTGTCGGCCCTTTAGCCGCTCATGCCACATCCTGAGCCAATGCTGAGCAAACACTGAGGCTCGGGGCAATCACCACGCCCTTAGGCCGCGCGTACGTCGACCTCGCCGGGTTCTGCGCCGTCGGTGCCGAAGACCAGCTGACGGGTGGCGATCTTCTCGGTGAAGAAGCGGTCGTGGCTGACCACGACGACCGCGCCGGGGAAGTGGAGCAGTGCCCGCTCCATCACCTGGGTGCTGGACATGTCCAGGTGGTTGGTGGGCTCGTCCAAGAGCAGCACCGAGGCCCCGGACAGCAGGCACTGGGCCATGGCGACGCGGGCTTTCTGTCCGCCGGAGAGGTTCCCGATCTTCTGTTTGAGGTCGGCCTCGGAGAACTGGAACATGGCGAGGAACCTGTTGACGGACTTCTTCGTGGCGCTGAAGGCCAGGCTGTCCGGCAGCGCGTTGACCGCGTGCGAAAYGGTGTCGGCGTCGTCGAGCTCTTCCAGCATTTTGTTGTAGGAAACAAAACCCGGCCCCTTCGCCCAGACCACTTCACCGGAATCCGCCGGTTCCTCCCCGGTCAGCACTTTCAGCAGCGTGGACTTGCCGCTGCCGTTGGAGCCCAGGACCACAATCCTGTTGCCGCGGCGGATCTCAAAGCTCAGGTCTTCGAACAAGACCTTGTCGCCATAGGACTTGCCCAGTCCTTCGACCCGGCAGAGGACATCCTTCACGTGCAGGCCGCCGTAGATCTCGGTGACGATCTGGTCCACGGGACGTGGTGTCCGCGCTTTCTTGATCTTGGCCAGCTGGTTCCCCAACCCGCGGCTGGCGGCCTTGGCGGCCTCCCGGCGGTCGGCAATGCCCTCCGCTTCAAAAGCCAGGAGCTCGGACTCATGGACGAACTGCGCCTCGAGCGTCTTGAGCCGGAACTGCTTCTGGACCACGTACTCGGCGAAGTTTCCGGGGTACTCGTGCAGGTGGAAGTTTTCCACCTCGATGATCCGGGTGACCACCGCATCGAGGAACTTCCTGTCGTGCGAGACGATGATCGCGGCGCCGCGGTAGTCGCGGAACCAGTTTTCGAGCCATTCGACACCGGCCACGTCGAGGTAGTTGGTGGGTTCATCCAGCAGCAGGACGTCCGGGCCCTCCAACAGGATCTTGGCCAGGGCGGCGCGGTTGCGCCACCCGCCGGAGAGTTCGTCAATCGCGCACGTGCGGTGGGCGTCGCTGAACCCCAGCGTGGTCAGGACTGTGTCGATGCGCCGCTGGTAATCCCATCCGTCGAGGCGGTCCATGGCCTCGAACAGCTCGGCCTGGCGCCGGATCAGCCGGTCCAGCTCCGCCTCGGCGGGGTCAGCCGCAATGGCGGCGTCGATGGCTGCCAGCTCGGCCTCGGCAGCCTTGATTTCGACAAACAGTCCGTCAAGGACCGCAAGGATGGTTGCCTCGCCGTCGAGCTCGGAAAACTGGGAGAAGTACCCCACCCTGGTTCCCTGATCCACGGTGACCGTTCCCGTATCCGGGGAGACCTGGTCCAGGACGAGCTTGAGGATGGAGGTCTTCCCGGAGCCGTTCTTGCCGATCAGGCCCACCCGGTCCCCGGGCTCCAGACGGAAGTACGCCTCGCGGAGGATCTGTGTGTTGTCGAAGCGGACGCTGACGTCGTGCAGCCGGACCAGGCTCACTGCTGCGCGAGACGGTTGCGGACGATTTCGCTGACGGTCTTGCCGTCAAAACGCCCGGCCACCGTGGCGGTGACGGGCTTCATCACTGCCCCCAACTGACGCATGGACAGCTCGACGCCGTCGGCCTTGAGCGCCGCGATGGCCTCGTCCACGATCGTCTCGACTTCCGCTGCGGTCAGTGGCTTGGGCAGGTAGGCCTCGATCACCTCGGCCTCGGCGATCTCGGCCGCGGCGCGCTCGGCTTCGCCGGCCTCGGTGTAGATGCGGGCCGTGTCGCGGCGTTTGGCGGCTTCCTTTTGCAGGAGTGCGGTCACCTGTGCGTCGTCCAGCACGATTGGCGTCTTGCCCGATTTCTCCCGGGTTTCGATCTCGCCCAGGACGTTGCGCACAGTGGTCAGGGCAACCTTGTTGCGGTCCTTCATGTGGCTCACGACGTCGGCGTGCAGGCGTTCTTTCAGGGTGGTCATAGTTCTCCTCGTGTTGTTAACAAGGCTAGCGGCAGAACCCGTTGGCCCCGATCGCCGAGATGATCCGCTGGGCGTCGTCGTCCGGGAGGGCGGGGACGTCCCCGCTGAACTCCGTCTTTGCGGCAGCGATGAGTTGGTCCGCGGTCGATTGCCCCAGCAGTCGGCCGCACAGGCGGCGGGCCTTGTCGATTGCCTGGCGGTTTGGCAGGCGGGGGTTGATCTTGGCCAGCGCGGCCAGCAGGGCTTCCTGCTGGGCAGGGTCAGGCTTGGGCAGCGACGCCGGCAGGCCCGCCGCAGGGGTCCCGGCGGACGGTTCGGGGCTCGGGGAGGCGGAACAGGCCGCGGTCAGCAGAACAGACAGCAGGGCCAGGGCGATCGGGGTGGTGTTCTTCATCGGTGGTGGCCTTGTCTGCGCTGGATGTCTATCTTGGATGCCTGCGCTGGATTCGGCTGCTTTGCCGCTGGATTGCACGATGGTCTTGCCGCGCGGATTGCTGCGCCGGCGCGGCCACGGCGCCGTTCACGCAGGTTCACACCATCTCATGAAATCACCGGCGTTCCGTACGGTGACCGGTCGGGAGCGCCGAACCACGCCGCGCCCGCCACGCCGCCTGCCACTGTCCGGGCCGCGGCTTAGGCTGGTCGCATGCCGTCAACACCAGCTCCGTCTCCGGTTCCGGTTGAAGTCCTCCTCCACACCGGGCCGGCCGAGTGGTGGCAGATCGTTGCCGCGCTTGCCCCTGTTGCTGTACTTGTAGCGGCAGCCGTGGGAGCGTTCATGGCCTGGCGGACTCTGCGCCAGAAGGCCGTCGCCGACGACCGGGCCGAGTGGTGGAAACGGACCCAATGGGCGCTGGACCGTGCCCTGGACGAGGACGGGGACAGCAAAGCCCTGGGGCTGGCAGCGCTGGATGTGCTCGCCCGCAGCGAGTTGGCCCGCAACGAGGAGCTTGAACTTCTGGACATCGCGTGGGAGTCCGTGAGCGGGGCCAGGGAAAGCACAGGCAACGGGCAGCACATCACTGCGCAGGTTACCGGCCCGGCGGCCCTCTCGCATCACCGGGTTCGGGTCGCCGCCGCCAGGCTGCGGGTCAGACTGGACGACCGGCTCGGCCGCACAACCCCTCCCGGCACCGCGGCCCTGGCCAAGGAAGCGCTCTAGCCGCGCCTGGCGCTGCCCTCGAGTGGCAGCACCAGCATGACGGCCGCGCAGACGCACCCGGCGCCGCAGAGGGGGCAGAGGTAGCCGGCTGCCTGCTGGTCGTCCGCCCAGAAGGTGGGGATCGTGGCCACCTGCGCAAAACCGGCCCGCTCCAGCATCCCCAGGGAAGAGTGCTGGGGATYGGCCGAGACCCAGGACGCGGACACGGCATCGTGGCAGCCGCGGGCCTTCAGGAAGTCCAGGCTGGCGGCGAGCATGATCGAGCCGATGCCCGTCCCCCTGGCTGCGGGCGCGACGACGATGGACTTCAACTCCCCAACCCGGCGGCCGTCCAGGCCGGCGTCGACCCCGGTGATGCGCAGGCGGTCCTGCAGTACGGCGTGGGACGCACGGTCCAGGACGTGGGCGGTCGCCGCGCCCAGGAGCCCGCCGTCCCGGCCGCGGGCAMGGATAAGGACTCCCCCGCCATCGGCTGTGAGTTGCGCCAGAGCTGATGGCTGAGTGAAACCGGAGCCGAGGGATTCGTTGAGGAGCGCTGCCGCTTCGCTGGCCACGGCGGGTCCCGGTGCGCCGACGTGCAGGATGACGTTCGACGCCGCCCGGGTGCCCATCGTTGCGGCTCCCATGTTTGCTCCTCATCGGCGGCCATCAGTCGGCGGGCATTAGTACGCACCATCGCATCGCCCCGGAACCGGGCAGGGACGCCGAGGGCGGCCAGCAATGTCATTTCACGCACTCATTCGCGCACTCAAAGGTTCAAAAACCCTTGAAATCTGTGGAGCTAAGGAGATTCGAACTCCTGACCTCTTCGATGCGAACGAAGCGCTCTACCAACTGAGCTATAGCCCCGAAGCAACGCCGGTCCTGACGGAACGGCGTTGCCGGTGTCCCTAGGCTACAAACTATCTGCGCTGTTTTCCAGCCAGCCCCGGAAAGTCTCGGTGCCGTGTCGCGCCTCCGGCACCAGGTTCAACCCCTCGCGCAGGTAGCGGCCCATCGCGCCGGGCAGTGGGAAGCGCACGAGTTGACCCTTTGCGCGGGTGGCCCGCTGCCACTCCCGGGCAAAGTCGACCATGTCTTTGGATTCCGGGCCGCCGAGGTTCAGTACCCTGTGCCGCGGGCCCGAGGCTGGAACGGGCGCCGGTTCAACGGCGGTCTCCAGCAGCACCGCGGCTGCGTCGGCCGGCGATACCGGCTGAAACCTGGCACCTCTGACCACGGGGATGATCCGCAGCTTCGAGCCTGCGCCGAACATCATCGCGAGCAATGAGTGGAACTGGGTGGCCCGGACCACCACGGTCTCGAGTCCGGACAGCTCGTAGGCGTGTTCTTTGGCAGCCTTCGACCGGTAGAAGGAGGAGTTGCTGCGATCGCAGTTCACGATGGACAGCATGACGGCCCTGGCCGTTCCCGCGTCCTGTGCAGCGGCCAGAAGCCGCGCACCGCCGTCGGCGAAGTTCTTGCACGCCTTCCCGGCGCGTCCTTCCAGGCAATCGATCACGACGTCGGCGCCGGCCAGGGCCGCCGATATCCCCTCTCCCGTCGTGACGTCCGCGCGGAAGTATTCCGCGCCCCGGATGTTGCCGGCGGCGCCGGCCCCTGGCGGGTTGCGGCTGAGGACGGCCACGGCGTGCCCGGCGTCGACGGCCAAGCGCACCACTTCTTGGCCCACTTGCCCGGTTCCACCGGCAACGCAGATCCTTGTCATGACCCGAGGCTACCGCAGCGAAGCCCGCCCGCGACGCTGCGGGGAAGTTAAAAACCCCGGGCCGCCATCGCTGGCTGCCCGGGGGTAATCTCCGGAAGGACGGGTCGGATCAGGCGCGGCGCCGCTGGAGGACGTCATCCAGGTTGCTCAAGGCGCTCTGCGCCTTGCTGAGCTGCTTCGACTCAGAATCGTCGGCAATTTGCGGATCGGACGCTGCCGGTCGCGCCGAGGCCTGTTTGAGAGACGGTTTCCCTACGGCCTTCGGCGCCTCGGGAAGGTCGAGGGGCATTGGGGCTGCACGTTCGGCCTTCGGGGCTTCGACGTAGGTGGGCTTGGGAACCTCGACGGGCTCCCAGCTGGTGCCCTCCGGTACTGCACCCGCGTCGGCTGCCATGGCCGCCGAGGCATCCCCAGAGGCGACGGCTTCAGCGAGGGCGGCCTGGCGGAGTTCCAGTGCGGTCAGCGGCTTCGGCGCGGGCTCGGGCGTGTCGCGGCCCGCTTCGGCGTCGAAGAGCGGGCTTTCCGGCCGGGCAGCGGGACGTCCGTCGGGAAGGGAAGGGGTCTGTTCGGGCGCCGACGGCCGTGCAGGGGTGCGTTCCGGGCTGCCCATGGCTGCACGGAATGCAGCGTTCATCTTCCGCCGGCGATCGCGGACGGCAAGACGGCGAAGCAGCGCCACTGCGGCGAAGGCGCCCAGTAGGGCGGTCACCGGCAGCCAGCCTGAACCGATGCCGAAAAGTCGAAGGGCTCCGGACACCACTGCCGTGAGAAGAGCCATGAGCCCGGCTACCGCCAGCACCAACCGCCCCCATCGAATCCGGAACGCCGGGGAGCCCGCCGCAGCAATCGGGCTCACCCGAGGGGTTGCCGCTTTGCCCGCCCCAGGCCCAGGTGTGCCGCCGGCCGGGTCTGCGCGCTGTGTGCTGATCATGGGTTTCTCCTGCTGCGCCGCCATTTTCATAACCTTCCCCGCATGTGGATCTGCTGGTTCCATGTCAATGACATCCGCCAGGAATTCGCCTGCAGGCTGCAGCTGGTGGCGTCCGTTCCGGAGAACGTAAGGCGCCACCCACACGATCCAGAGCGCAACAGCAATGACAAGGATCACAGAGCTGCTAAGAGGGAAGTCCACACTCAAAACCGTATGAGGTATATGGGGTGCTGCCCCGCATTGTCAGGGGTGTGTCGCGCGCGCACCGGCGACTGGCCGGCGTCGGGGCGTCGTGGCTGGTCAGGCGGCTCTCACGGGCCTCAGGACCGGCGGGTTCTCAGCCACCGCGCGAGGAGGCCTTCAGGCACTTCCTCAGCCGTGAGCGCGAAGGTCCGGTGGTCTGCCCATTCACCGTTGATGTGCAGGAACCGGGGCCGGAATCCCTCGTCACGAAACCCAAGTTTCTCCACCACGCGCAGGCTCGGGGCGTTCTCCGGCCTGATGTTGATCTCCATGCGGTGCAGTCCAAGGGTGCCGAAGCAATAGTCGGTCGCCATGGCCACGGCGGTCGGGGCGATCCCCCGGCCGGCCCTTTCCTTGTCGACCCAATAGCCAAGCGTCGCCATCATGGCCGATCCCCAGACGATCGAGGACACCGTCAGCTGCCCCACGATCACCGGCGCCTGATGGCCTGGTGTCCACTCCGTGATTACGAACGGCAGGGCCGTGGCCTGCGCGGCCTGGGCCTTGAGCGAGCGCACCATCTGCCGGTAGTCCGGCAGGCCGCCGCCGGGGACCGGGTTCGATGCCTCCCAGGGGGCCAGCCACTCGCAGTTGCGGGACCTGAGCGCTGTCCACTCCTTGCGGTCCCGGTACCGGATCGGGCGCAACACGATGTCGCCGCTCTCCAAGGTCACCGGCCAGGTGAAGCTGCCCCCCACGGGAGTTATTTGGCGAGGCTGGGGGCCAGGCTGGACGCGAAGCCGGGCAGCCATTCGCGCAGGCCCGGGCCGAGGTCCTCACTGTCGCAGGCGAGCTGGACACAGGCCTTGAGGTAGCTGAGCTTGTCGCCGGTGTCGTAGCGGCGGCCGCGGAAGATGACGCCGTACACGCCGTAGCCCTCGCCGGTGCCGGCCGAGAGTTCCTGCAGGGCGTCCGTGAGCTGGATTTCCCCGCCGCGGCCGGGCGCGGTGCGCTCCAGCACTTCAAAGACGGCCGGGTGCAACACGTAGCGGCCAATCACGGCCAGGTTGGACGGGGCGTCCGCCACATCGGGCTTCTCCACGAGCTGGTTGATGCGGACGTAGTCCTCACCGCCGATTGCCTCGACGTCCGCGCAGCCGTAGGCACTGATCTGGGACGGGTCCACCTCGATCAGAGCGACCACCGATCCGCCGGTCTTGGCCTGGACCTCGATCATGGTGCTGAGGAGCTCATCGCGGGCGTCAATGA
Organism: Arthrobacter sp. P1_A5; assembly: GCF_056406825.1. Taxonomy (NCBI): domain Bacteria; kingdom Bacillati; phylum Actinomycetota; class Actinomycetes; order Micrococcales; family Micrococcaceae; genus Arthrobacter; species Arthrobacter sp. P1_A5. Next base: position 22,888 of record NZ_JBFTZL010000017.1, read on the forward strand.
GGTCATCTCCCAGGAGGACGGCGAACGGCTCCTGCCCGACGTGCTGCTTGGCCCGAAGGACGGCGTGGCCGAGACCCATGGGATCGCCCTGGCGGACGTAGTGGATGTCACCGAGGTTGCTGGCGGCCTGAATGGATTCGAGCTTCGCAGTGTCACCCTTCGCCTCCAGGGTGGACTCCAGCGCGGGGACGCGGTCGAAGTGGTCCTCCAACGCCCGCTTGTTGCGGCCAGTGATCATCAGGATGTCGTTCAAGCCGACATTCACGGCCTCCTCGACGACGTACTGGATGGCTGGCTTGTCAACGACAGGCAGCATTTCCTTGGGCATGGCCTTTGTGGCCGGGAGAAACCTGGTACCAAGGCCCGCGGCGGGGATAACGGCCTTGCGGACGGAAGCGATGGGTGTATTCACACGACTAATCTAACGGAGGGACCAATCATTGCGTAATCATTATGCGAACCGCCTGCCGGGCCCGCCGGTGCAGCGCGGCCGCAAGAGGCAGAGGACGGGCCAAGATGGCGTCAAAAGGGGAAATTCGCTCCAGCCACAGGGCGGCGCGTTCCGCACTCCCGCTGGCCGCACAGGACACCGCCGCGGCGGGCATCGCCAGCCATGGGCTCGAGTGGGCCTCCGGGCTTGCCCGCCGCCAGGGCACCTTCGCGGCGTACCTCGGGGTGGGCGCCGAACCGCCCACGCTGCCACTGCTGACTGCCCTGGTCGAGGCCGGGCACCGGGTGCTGCTGCCCGTTTGCGAACCCGACATCGAGCTCAGCTGGGTGTACTGGACTCCCCAGTCCGGGTTTGTCCGCAGCCGGTACGCGCCCATCCAGGAGCCTGTCGGAGAGCGCCACGGCACCGAAATCATGCGGGACGCCACCGCAATCATCCTGCCGGCCACAGCAGTGGATTTCTCGGGCAACCGAATCGGGCAAGGCGGCGGCTACTACGACAAGTTCCTTGCCGCCCTGGCTGCCATGTCCTCCGCGTCCGGCGGGGMGGACGCCGGGGCGGCCGACGCTGCAGCCGACGCTGTCGCGTTGCCGACTGCCGCCGTCGTCTATGACACGGAGGTGCTGCCCGCAGGCAGCATCCCCGCGGAGTCGTTCGACCGGAAAGTCGACACGGCGCTGACCCCGGGCGGGATCATCCGGCTCGGCCGATCCCGGCCCGCCTGATCCGGGTTCCCGCCGAGGTGATAGAATTGGCACTCAGGCCCTGCGACTGCTAAGGACGGAACAGGTCGATAGACATATCGGCGGTGATCCGGACTCGGCGGCACGGGACCTGCTCGTTTGCCCCTGAGGAGGATTTCCAGTGCCCACGTATGCATACGCCTGCAAGGACTGCAGCCACGCCTTCGAGATCGTGCAGTCGTTCAGCGACAATTCCTTGACGTCCTGCCCCGAGTGCCAGGGCACGCTGCGCAAGAAGTTCAACAGCGTCGGCGTAGTGTTCAAGGGCTCCGGCTTCTACCGGACCGATTCGCGCGACACCAAGGGCAGCACGGTTTCCCCGGCTCCTGCAGCTCCCGCGGCCACCCCCGCGCCCGCCGCCGCGGCCAGCTAAGGCACCTGCCGGGTTGGCGCCGGCCGCCGGCTGGGCCACGGCCGGCTGATCCTGGGCATTGCCCGGCGGTGGCCCCTGCCCGCTGTGCCGTTGTCCACATAGGACGTTCCGCAGCTCCCGCCCCTCTGCGCGGATCCGTAGCGTGGCGGCATGGAACTTTTCCTCACCGCGGTTTCCCCGCCTTCGTTCAACACGGCTGCCCCGGCGGCTCCTGGGCCTTCCGCGCCTTCGTTCAGGCCGTTCCGCGCCGCATTGCCTGAAGCTGGCCCCGGCCGCTGGTCCCGTACCGGGATCCACCCAACGAGCCTTCCTGCCGCCACGTTTTCCGCCGCAGGCCTTCCGTTCCGGAGCCGGATCGGTCCCGCGAAACCCCGCCGGCATCCGCCCCGGGGCCGTCCGTCGGGACGCCGCCTGCGCGGCTGGCTGAACCGGAACCGGCGGCTTATCGCGGCCCTCCTGTTCTGCATCCCCGCCGGACTGACAGTTCAGCAACTGGCTCCAGGGCCCACTGACACTGTCGCAGCCTTCGCCGCCGCGGCCGATCTACCCGCTGGAAAGTCCCTGGAACCCGGCGATCTCAGCAGGATCAGCGTGCCACCCGGCCTTATTCCTGCGGGCAGCCCCGGCAGCGAGACCGCATTCGAGGGAAAACAGCTGGCCGCACCGTTGCGCCAGGGCCAGCTCCTCACCGACGCCCAGATCCTGGGACCGGGCCTGCTCGCCGGAAGCCCACGCGGCTCTGCGGCCGTGCCGCTGAGGATGGCAGATCCGGCCTCCATCCAACTCGTCTCCCCCGGGCAGCTCGTCAACGTGGTGCTCACTGCCAGCAACGGCATGGAACAACCCGGCGAAAGCCAAATCCTGGCCGAAGCCGTGCCCGTGCTCTGGACGTCGGCGCAGGGCGGCAAGGCCAGCCCCTGGCCCGCCACTGCGGAGACTGACGGGCTGGTGGTGGTGGCAGCGACCGCCGAGCAGGCCCGAAGGCTGGCGGGCGCGTCTACCCAGGGCAAATTGTTTTTCGTGCTTGTGGCATCACCGCCGGGCTAACTGTCCAGCCAGCAGGGCGTTCCCGCCGGGCCAGGGCCCGGGCAATTTGCACCGACGCGGGTTACGCCCGCAGGCTCTGGGCTGCGGGCAGCCACGTCAGCCCCAGTGGGGCGGCTTCTGTTCCTGGAGCCAGGCGTCGTGATCGTAATTATCAGGCTGGTCACCCCAGCGCCGGGGGTCGTCTTCCGCCGCCTTGTTCGGCAGCACGCCCTCCGGAACGGTGGCCTGTGCCTCCGAACGGCGGGACGTCTCCTTCGCGGCCTCCTGATCCGGCCCGTCGCCGGTCGATTCCCCGGTCGATTCGCCGGGGTTCGGCCCCGCGGTGTCGGCCGCGGCCCCCGCCGCGCCGGCTTCGCGGGCGCCGGTGTTGCCAGTGTCGTTCGTGTTGCCGGTGTTGCCGGTGTTGCTGGTGTTGCTGGTGATGCCGTCCGCACTCATGCCGCCGGCCTCCTTACTGCCTGTATTGCCTGTCATTGCTGATGCTGGTGCCTGCCGGCGGAATTCTTGGCCAGCAGTTTCGTGKCCGCGGAACACCTGTCCCGCGGGTTCGGCCGCCACGTGGTACTCGGCGGCCCGCGCCTCGTCTATCGCCAAATGCTCGATGCCGTCGTCGAAGAACCCGTGCGATGTCCGCAGCCTGCTGGACACGGCGGGCTTCTCCAACCCGAGGTAGCCGCCAATCCGGTCGGCGCAGGCCGACGGGTCGGTGAAGACCTCTATGGTCCACAGGGGCATGTACCGCCAGCCAAGCCGTTCCAGGAGCTGCGGCCGGAGCCTGCTCCGTTCCCGGACGCTCATCCGCCGGTAGTGGCTGGTGCCATCCGACTCGATCGCCACCGGACGGGGAATCTCCGCATCGTCCTGGCCGATCGTGGTCATCGGATCGGCGGCCGCCACCATGTTCAGGACGCCGTCGTACTGGTGCCACACACGTGCCCCGCGGGCCCGGAGCCGGTCGCCCAGGTCGGCCACGAGCGGATCGGCGCCGAGCGCCTGCTCGCTGGCCGCGGCCCGGGAGGCGGGGCTGCCAAGATCCGTGTTGCCCGCGATCTCACGGTCCAGGAGTTCGTAGAAGTCCACGGCGCCGTGGCTGAGGCGGCTGACGTCAAGGTCTTCGGGCCGGAAGCAGCTGAKCACGTGAAGGGACCGGCGGGCACGCGTCATCGCCAGGGCGAATTTTGCTCGGCCGCCTTCGGCGGAAAGCGGCCCGAGGCTGTGGAGGGTGCGCCCATGCGGGGTGCGGCCATAGCCCGGGGAAAAAATGACGTGGTCGCGGACCAGGCCCTGGGCCCGTTCCAGATCCACCACGCGGAAGGACTCGTCCCCCGCACTGAAGAAGCTGCCCAGCATGGGGTAGTTGGGCAGTTGCGCCCTGATGGCCTCGCCGATCCGGGCGGCATGGCGAAGGCTGCCGGTTACCACGGCCAGCGATGTCCGGGGGCGGAGCCGGGCGTGTTCGAAGACGAGCTCCACCGCACGGTTGACCTCGGCAACAACCGATTCGACGCCGTCATGGTCAGCGCTGGGCAGCCCCGTGCCGTCGGGGAGGTACTCCACGCTGAGGGTACGGTCCAGCCCTGTGGCGGATTGGCCCTCCGGGAGGCGGGTGAGTTCCCCGCCGTAAAAACCCTTGCTGAGCTGGCGCACCAGGTCTTCATCGACCGCACGGTACACGGTCCTCAGGTTCCAGACCGGAAGCACGGCAGAGAGTGCCCGGTACGAGCTCTCAACGCTTTGGTAGGAGCTCTCCCCCGCGGCGAGCCGTTCGACGCCCACGGTAAAGGTCCGGGGGCTGGCGGTCTGTTCGTCGCCGAAGGCGATGACCTGCCGGGACCGGGCGATCGCCGGGAGGACGGCCTGCAACGAGGTCGTCTCGGCGTCGAGGATCACGACGGCATCGAAGGTCTGCTCGATCGGCAGCAGGCCCGTCATGAGGTAGGGGCTGACGGACCACACCGGCACCAGTGTGGGCAGCAGCTCCTGCGCCTGGCCGCTCAGGGCTGCCAGGGTCACCCGGCCGTCCTTCAGCAGGCTGCGCAACAGCTCGGCCTGGCGGGGGTACGCCGAGATGGCAGCGCGCCAGCGCTCGGACAGGTTCCAGCGCAGCCGGGCAGCGCCGCTGGCGATATGGGCGTTGTCCGCGAGACGGTACTCCGCCTCAAGCTGGCGCAGGGCGTCGCCGTCGGACATGGCGAGGTAGTCATCGCCGCTGATCATGGCCTCCAGGGCCGACTGCCACCAGGCCAGCTCCAGTTCGGCGGTCACCGAACCCTCCGGGACCTCGCGCTCGGCAAGGTCGGCGAGAAGCTCGCCCAGGCCGTGCTCTCGCATGCTTTCGACGAGCAGCGTGCGCTCCGGAAGGGTTTCAAGGGTCGCGGTGTCGGCGACGAGCCGCCGCACCCGGGGCAGGAGTTCGTCGTAGGGTGCGCGGTCCAGGTCGCCGCCGGCGGCGGTGTGCTTGACAGCCAGGCCCAGTTCAGCCAGTTCCGCGGCGAGCTCCCGGTAAAGGCCGGTGATTTCAGCCAGCCCGGATGGCACGGCCGGGTGCCGCTGCGTGGTCGCGTAGCCGGACCATGCGGCGCGCTGTTCCTGCACGAGGACCAGGGAGCTGTGCAGGTCCGCGATGTGCACGCCGGGCCGGACGTACTCCTTGGCCACGCGGCGCAGGCGTGAGCGCTGCATGGACGGCATTTCGATCCCGCGTTCCCTGCGCCAGGCAGAGGACGCAGTGGCCGAGATCAGGTCGTGGACGGGCCGGTCAAAGATGTCGGGAGTGAACTTGTCCAGGCTTTCGCGGACGGCCACGAGAAGTTCGATCTGCTCGCCCCATTCGGCGAAGGTCCGGCCCAGCCGGATCTCTGCGTGTTCCGCCACGGCAGCCATGCGCCCGCGCAGCAACGGCAGCTTTTCCGAAACGGACTGCGCAACGCCCTGCGCTTCCTGCGTCTCCTTGCGGGTCAGCAGGCGCGCGCCGTGCCAGGGGCTGGTGGTCGACGCGCGGCTGAAGCTGCCGAGCTCGGCGGCGCGGCGGAGCCGGCCCGCGAGCTCCCCGCGGTCCCGGATGTTGTCCAGCACGCTGCGCTTGAGCCGGACGGTCGTCGCCGGTGCCGGCTGGATGGAGGTCAGCTCTGCAAGGGACTGCATGGCCTCATACGGCGAGCAACCCCAGCGCGCCCGTACGTTGTGCAGGGAGGCCACGTGGTCCATGAGGGCGTGACGGTGCCCGGTCAGTGTGGCGTGCAGGTTGCTCAGTTGCGGCTGCAGCGACTTCTCGTTGCGGACGATCGCCCGGACCAGCTGGCCCTTCAGCTGCAGCGGGCTGGCGCTGCCTGTCAGCTGCAAGAGGACCGAATCCAGGCCGAGGCCATCCAGCTGCCCGGAGATCTCGGCGAGGCTGGCCCGCCTGTCACCAACCACCAGGACGGACTTGCCCTCGTCAACCAGGGCGCCGATGGTGTTGATGACGGTCTGGGTCTGGCCCGTGCCCGGCGGGCTGCTGACCACCAGCGAGTCGCCCGCCCGGACGGCGTCGACCACATACTGCTGGTCCGTGTCGGCGTCGAGCAGCAGAAGCTCGTCGGCGGGGTCACGGTCGTCCGTGCTGGGGAAGCGGCCGGGTTCCAGCGCAGGCACGTCGACCAGTTCGCCGGAACCGGACCGAGCCAGCGCGGTGACCAGGGGGTTGTTCTGGTTGATCCACGGATCATCGAGGTTGCCGGAGAGGTCGGCGAAGGTGGAGACGAGCAGGTTGTGTTCGACCTCCGCGCCGTGAATCGGCTGGACGAGGGTGCCCAGGCGGTCCAGAACGGGCTGCGGGTCGTAACGGGCCGTGCTGTACGCCATCCGCGTCACCGCGTTGACGTCGAAAACGATCCCGTGGACGGTCTTGAGGTGCCGGACCAGCGCCGGGTTGATCTGCGCCTGTTCGGTGAGCTGCAGCTCGTAGTCGTCCTCGCCGGGGCGCACCGTGAGGGAGATGGCGGTGAGCATGACCGGGGCCGAGATCCGTTGCGGTTTGCCGCCGACGGCGGAGGTCCAGACGACCGTGCCGGCGGAGAAATACCCCGCGTCGATGCCGCGGTCATTGGCGAGTTCGAAAATCTTGGAGCGCAGGTTGCGCGATGCCCTGGCCGCGACAACAAATTGCTGGCGGTCGCGGATCAGGGTCGAGAGCCGGGTACGCCGCCCTGCCATCAGCTGGGCGAGCCCGGAGGGATGGGCATGAGTCAGGTCAATTGAGCCTTCGGGCGTCTTGGTGAAGCGCAGCATGGTATCTGCACCGGTGACGGGCTTGAGCCCCGACAGCCATTTCCTGAACTCCTCGGAGCCCTCGGGGTGGCCTTGACCAACTGACACTGCTGCCTTCTTTTCTGTGCTCGACTTCTCTGTGCCGGACCGCGGCGGGCTCGACTCTGGCGGGTTCGTCGTATCAACGCTCGTCTGTGTTGCGTCCGCGCTTTCCCTGGCCGCATCTTGTGTGCTCGCGGTTGCCAGGCTCGCGCGGGACGCCTTGGACCATACCGGCATGCTTTCGAGGGTAGCCCGAATCCCCCGCAGGTGCGGGGCCGCAACACTGGGCGGTTCGAAATTCAGGCTGAATTGTCAGAAACATTGTCAGGAACAAAATGAAATGGCCGGCCTCGAAAGGCCGGCCACTCAGATTGCTATTCCCACTCGATGGTTCCCGGCGGCTTGCTGGTCACATCCAGCACCACGCGGTTGACGCCGTCCACCTCGTTGGTGATCCGGTTGGAAATCCGGGCCAGGAGATCGTAGGGCAGCCGCGACCAGTCGGCGGTCATGGCGTCCTCGGAGGACACGGGGCGCAGGACAATCGGGTGTCCGTAAGTGCGCCCGTCGCCCTGGACGCCCACGCTGCGGACGTCCGCCAGCAGCACCACGGGCATCTGCCACACTTCGTCATCCAGTCCGGCCGCGGTCAGCTCGGCGCGGGCGATCGCGTCGGCCTTGCGGAGCAGGTCCAGGCGTTCCTTGGTGACATCGCCGACGATCCGAATGCCGAGGCCCGGGCCGGGGAAGGGCTGGCGTCCGACGATTTCCTGCGGCAGGCCGAGCTGGGCACCGACCGCGCGGACCTCGTCCTTGAACAGGGCGCGCAGCGGTTCAACCAGTTCAAACTGCAGGTCCTCGGGGAGCCCGCCCACGTTGTGGTGGCTCTTGATGTTGGCCGCACCTTCGCCGCCGCCGGATTCAACGACGTCGGGGTACAGGGTGCCTTGGACGAGGAACTTGATCTTTTCCCCGTGTGCCGCTGCCTCGGCGATGATCGCCAGTTCGGCTTCCTCGAAGGCGCGGATGAATTCGCGGCCGATGATCTTGCGTTTCGTCTCGGGATCGCTGACGCCGGCAAGGGCGCTCAGGAAGCGCTCCTGCTCGTTGGCGACGTAGAGCTTGACGCCGGTGGCGGCCACGAAGTCGCGTTCGACCTGTTCGGCTTCGCCCTCGCGCAACAGCCCGTGGTCCACGAAGACGCAGGTCAGCTGGTCGCCGACGGCGCGCTGTACCAGGGCGGCGGCCACAGCCGAGTCGACGCCGCCGGAGAGGCCGCAGATGACCCTGGCGTCGCCGATCTGGTCACGGATCCGCTGGACCTGTTCTTCGAGAATGTTGCCGGTGGTCCAGTTCGGTTCCAGCCCGGCGCCCTTGAAGAGGAAGTTTTCCAGGACCTGCTGGCCGTAGGCCGAGTGCTTGACTTCGGGGTGCCACTGGACGCCGTAGAGGCGCCTGTCCTCATTGGCGAACGCCGCGACGTCGGCGCCCGCCGTCGTCGCCAGGACCTCAAAGCCCTCGGGGGCTTCGTGGACGGAGTCGCCGTGGCTCATCCAGGTGCTTTGGTGCTGGGGCATGCCGGCCAGGATGGAGCGGCCCTCGCCGAGGGTGGTGGTCTCGGTGGCGCCGTATTCGCGCAGGCCCGTCTGGGCCACCTTGCCGCCGAGGGCGTTGGCCATGGCCTGGAAGCCGTAGCAGATGCCGAAGACCGGGACGCCGGCCTCGAAGAGGTCGGCACCGACGCTGGGGGCGCCGTCGGCGTAGACGCTCGAGGGCCCTCCCGAGAGGATGATCGCGGCGGGGTTCTTGGCCAGCAGCTGCTCGGTGCTGTACGTATGCGGAACCACTTCCGAATACACATTCGCTTCCCGGACGCGGCGGGCAATCAGCTGCGCGTACTGGGCACCGTAGTCAACAACCAGAACCGGCCTGTGGGACGTCTGGGATGCAGTGGGAGTAGTCACCCCACTAGCCTACTTTGCGCTGCTGCCCGCCCGCACATTGAGAAGCCGGTGCGGGCCCGAATCGCGGGCCGAGGTAAGCGAACTCACATGCCCGACGGCGGCCGCCGGCGTCGTGTCACTGACCCGGAATGACTGATCAGGACGGATCAGGAAGGGCGCCGGGTCAGAAGGGGTTCAGTACCGCTGGGGCGCCTGCGGGTTTGCTGCGAGTTCGGCCTCGACCTCGGCGTGGAACTTCTTCTCGACGAAGAAGGACAGGAACGGCACGACGCCGCCCAGGGCCATGACCACGAGCTTGGTGAACGGCCAGCGCATGAGCGACCACAGCCGGAAGTTGGAAATCAGGTACACGACGTACATCCAGCCGTGCACGATCAGGATCGTGATGGAGAGGTTGACGCCCCCGATCACCCCTGGCGGCTCGGCGTCGGCGAATCCGAGGCCGAACGGCTGGCCGGTGACGGCGTTGGTGCCGCCGGCGAAGAGGTACTGACCGAAGCCGTACCGGGCGATCAGTTCGGCGCAGAGCAGCAGCAGCATCGTGCCCGTCAGGTAGGCGAGCACCTTGTAGAACTTCAGGGCGGACCGGATTTGGGCCTCGGTGCCGCCGAAGCGGCGCTTCTTCCCGGCTTTCCCCGTGCCGTTGGTGGACTGCGGCTGGATGGCGGGCTGGGGCTCGATCATGATTGCACTCTCGGGTCTGTGGGTTGGGGGGCTGTGGGATGGGAGTCGGCGGGCGCTTGGGCCGTGTTGTGGTGGGCCGCGTTGTGGTGGGCCGCGTGGCGGTCGGTTGGGGGCTCTTCCCCGGCCGTTTCCTCGTCGAGCGCGTCTTCGAGGTCGCGGCGGTAGTCGTCCTTGAYGAGCCGCCACCAGATGAACAACGCGAAACCGGCGAAGACCACCCATTCCACGGAATAGAAGAGGTTGAGCCAGTTGACCTGCTGCGCGGGCGGCTGCGGGCCGATCCGGAGGGGTTTGACGTCGCCGCCTGCGGCCGCGGCCCCGACGTCGGTGCCGCCGGCCAGTTCGGTCGTCGCTGCGACAAAGCCCGGGTAGCTGCTGACGTTCCAGTCGTTGATGAGTTCGGCAACCGAGACGGCGCTGGCGCGGCCGGGTCCGGGATCCGTCCGCGGCAGCGGGGACTCGGACGGCAACAGCCGCCCGGTCAGTTCGATGGTGCCCGACGGCGGCGCCACGGCGTCCGCGGGATCCGCCACCCAGCCGCGTGCGACCGGAATCCAGGTCTGGGGTGTGGCCCCGCCGCCTTTCAGGGCCGGGGCATCCTTGACGGCGAAGGCCGATACGATCCAGTAGCCCTTCGCACCGTCATTGAGCCGGCCGGGGACGAGGACCTGCTTCTGGGGGTCGTAGCTGCCGGTGGCGGAGACCATCTGGTCAGCCACGGATCCGGGGAAGAACCCACCCGGCTGCAGGACCGAGGTGAGCTGCCGCGTTTGCTCCGTCGTGGTGGAGACCGGGGCTTCGGCCTGCGTTGAACGGCCGAATTGCCACTGGCTGAGCAGCACAAAGACCCCGGAAATGGCGATCGCGAACACGAGTCCTGCGATCCAGCGGGGTTTGAGGGCAGTTTTCAGCACCCCTTAAAGGTACTTCGTCCCTGTGTAGAACAGCGAAACGGGCCATCGTCAGTGGTCGAAGAACACCAGGCTGGAATTGATCAGTTCGGCGATCACTTCGGCGTCGTAGGCGCGGCGGAGCGATTCGCGGAAGGACTCTTTCGACAGTGAGCGTGCCAGCGTCGCGAGCACTTCGAGGTGATCGGAAAAGGAGCTCGCCGGGGTGGCGATGAGCAGAATCACTGTGGCCGGGCCGTCGGCCGCGCCGAAGTCCAGCGCCCTGCCGTACTTCGTGATGCCGACCGCGATGGATGTCTGTGACACGAGCTCGCTGCGGGCGTGCGGCAGGCCGACACCGCCGGGCAGGCCGGTGGCGAGCTGATGCTCCCGGGCATTGACCTGCTTGAGGAAGCCCACGAGATCGGAGATACGTCCGGCAGCATGCATGCGTTCCGCGAGCTGGGCAGTGGCGTCGAGCTTGTCCGTGGCGTCCATTTCAAGGATCACCATCTCGGGTGTGGTGAGCTCGGCGTCGTACCGGTCCAGTGGTTCCGCCAAGAGATGTCCCTTCGAAGTGGCGTCAGTGACGCCGGCCGGCAGTCCAATGACTAGCGTTGTAATCCTGCACTGCCGGCCGGCACTGAGTTTTAGCGCAGGGGCACAATGTCCTCCACGCCCAGCCGTGCGGCGTCGGCGGATTCGTCGTCCGGCTGCTGTTGGCTCAGGCGCTCGGCATCAACCCGGGCCAGATAGTGCTTGATTTCGCCCTCGCGCTGCGCATCACTCCAGCCGAGAACGTCTCCCATTAGTTTAGCGACTACCGGAGCGGCGGACACACCGCGGTCCCACGCTTCAATCGAAATCCGGGTGCGGCGGGTCAGGACGTCCTGGACATGCCGGGCGCCCTCGTGCGTGGCCGCGTAGACGGCTTCGGCAGCCAGGTAGTCGTCAGCGCCCGGCAACGGTTCGGCCAGTTCCGGGCTGTCAGCGATGAGCGCCAGCACCTCCGGCGTCATGGCGCCGTAGCGGTTGAGGAGGTGTTCGATCCGGGCAACGTGGACGCCGGTCTCCTCCGCCATCCGGTTCCGCTGGTTCCACGCGGCCTTGAAACCGCTCGCCCCCAGCAACGGGACGGATTCCGTGCAGCTGGCCGGGACACGCTCGTCCATGCTGCGCGTCGCCTCGTCGACCGCGTCCTTGGCCATGACCCGGTAGGTGGTCCATTTACCGCCCGCCACCACCACGAGACCCGGCACGGGGTGCGCCACCACGTGTTCGCGGGAGAGCTTCGCGGTGGAATCGCTTTCCCCGGCCAGCAGCGGCCGCAGCCCCGCGTAGACGCCCTCGACGTCCTCTCGGGTCAGCGGGCGCTTGAGGACCTTGTTGACGTGCTCGAGCAGGTAGTCGATGTCCTTGCTGGAGGCCGCGGGGTGGGCCTTGTCGAGGTGCCAGTCGGTGTCAGTGGTCCCGATGATCCAGTGCCTGCCCCAGGGGATCACGAAGAGCACGGATTTCTCGGTCCGCAGGATCAGCCCCACCGTGGACTGGATCCGGTCGCGGGGCACCACGAGGTGGATGCCCTTGGACGCCCGCACCTTGAGCTGCCCGCGGTCTGTCACCATGGCCTGGGTCTCGTCGGTCCAGACCCCGGTGGCGTTGATGACCTGTTTGGCCCGGATTTTAAAGCTGGAGCCGTCCTCATGGTTGACCACCTTGGCGCCGACCACGCGTTCGCCCTCGCGCACGAAGTCCACAACCGACATCTGGTTGACCGCGTGGGCGCCATAGTGCGCCGCGGTCCGCACGAGGTTGGCGACGTACTTGGCGTCGTCGACCTGGCCGTCGTAGTAGCGGATGGATCCGACGAAGGCGTCGTCCTTGAGGCTGGGGGCGGCGCGCAGGGTCCCTCGCCGGGACAGGTGTTTGTGGAAGGGGACGCCGCGGCTGTGCCCGCCGGTGATGGACATCGCGTCGTACAAGGCGATTCCGGCGCCGACGTAGGGCCGCTCCAGGAACGGTTTGTGGAGCGGGTACAGGAACGGGACCGGCCGGGCCAGGTGCGGCGCCAGGACGGAGAGAATGAGGCCGCGCTCGTGCAGTGCCTCTTTGACCAGGCCGAAGTCGAGCATTTCGAGGTACCGGAGGCCACCGTGGATGAGCTTCGAGGACCGCGACGACGTCCCCGCGGCCCAGTCGTTGGCCTCGACGATGCCCACACTGAGCCCTCGGGTCACGGCGTCGAGGGCGGCGCCGGCACCCACGATGCCTCCGCCCACGATCAGGATGTCGAGCTCTTTGCCGGGAGCGGTGCTGCCCCTAAGCACAGTGATTGAAGCCTCGCGGGCCGCTGGCCCGAGGGCACCTCCGGCCTCGGCAGAACCGCCGGGAAAACTGTTCATGTCACGCCTCCATCCGGATCAAACCTCGTAGGGCACCAGACTACGTCCAAGTTTCCCGGATGGGCAGGGCCCTCAACGGCCCGCGCGCGGTTTCAGTTGCCGGCGTACGGCGAGACGACGACGTCGACGCGCTGGAATTCCTTCAGGTCCGAGTAGCCGGTGGTCGCCATTGAACGGCGCAGCGCGCCGACGAGGTTGGAGGTGCCGTTGGTGTGGTGGCCGGGCCCGAACAGGACCTCTTCGAGCGGCCCGACCGTTCCCACATTGACCCTGTCGCCGCGGGGCAGTTCGAGGTGGTGGGCTTCCTGGCCCCAGTGCCATCCCTTGCCGGGGGCTTCGTCGGCGCGGGCCAGGGCGCTGCCCAGCATCACGGCGTCGGCGCCCATGGCGATGGCTTTGACGATGYCGCCGGAGGATCCCATGCCGCCGTCGGCGATCACATGGACGTAGCGTCCGCCGGACTCGTCCATGTAGTCCCGGCGGGCCGCCGCGACGTCGGAGATCGCGGAGGCCATGGGCGAGTGGATGCCCAGGGCGCGGCGGGTCGTGGTGGTGGCTCCGCCGCCGAAGCCGACCAGCACGCCGGCGGCGCCGGTGCGCATCAAGTGCAGGGCCGGGGTGTAGCCGGCCGCCCCGCCGACGATCACGGGGACGTCGAGTTCGTAGATGAACTGCTTGAGGTTCAGCGGCTCGTGGTCCTTGGAGACGTGCTCGGCCGAGACAGTGGTCCCGCGGATGACGAAGATGTCGACGCCGGCGGCCACCACGGTCTTGTAGTGTTCCTGCGTGCGCTGCGGGGTCAGGGAGCCGGCCACCGTGACGCCTGCGGCGCGGATCTCGGCGAGGCGGGAGGTGATCAGCTCGGGCTGGATCGGCGCCTGGTAGAGCTCCTGCATGCGCCGGGTGACGGCCGGGCTGTTGGTCTCGTCAGCCAGGCCCGCGATTTCGTCCAGTACGGACTGCGGGTTCTCGTACCGGGTCCACAGGCCTTCGAGGTCGAGCACACCGAGTCCGCCGAGGCGGCCCAGGGCGATGACGGTCTCCGGCGACATGGCCGAATCCATCGGCGCCGCGATGACCGGCATGTCGAACTTGTAGGCATCGATCTGCCAGGAGACGGAGACGTCCTTGGGGTCACGGGTACGCCGGTTGGGGACGATCGCAATGTCATCCAGGGAGTAGGCACGACGCCCACGCTTGCCTCGGCCAATCTCAATCTCGTAAGTCACTGCTCTAGGTTATCCCAGCGGACGCGGGGCGCCGCTTCGGCGTACTGTGGCGTCATGCTTTGGCGTAACGGACAGCGTTGGATCTTCGACGGACACATTGCCGGGCTCGGCACGGGATCGGGCCTGCGCGCGGTGGTGGGCCTGTGGACGCAGTCCCCGTTCGGGTCCTTCACCGATGCGATGGTCCAGCTGCCCTCCGGCCACCGGATCCTGCTGGCACCGAGCGTCGAGGCCGCCGATTTCATCAGCGCGGTCTATAACTTCGACGAGACCTGCATCGTGCCCCTGGCTTCAGAGCATGGGGCGGGGCAGCTCGCCGTCGACGCCGGGCCGCTGCGGATCCGCGCCCGGCTCGGGTCCCGCACGCGGCTGGGCGCCGTGGCGCGGCTGGTCCCCCGGGCTCTGGCGGTGCATCCGCGCTGGCTGCGTGCGGTCAACCCCGTTGCGGGCAGAATCATCCCCGGCGTGCGCACTGCGGGCACGGCCAAGGGCGGCCGGCGGGAATACTACGGGGTCACCGACCTGCGCCGCATCGACTCCGCGACCGTCAGCTGGGACGGCGCCGACGCCGGCCCGCTCACCGCCGTCCGCCCCGCCGTCGGCTTCGGTTTCAGCAGCGTCCCGCCCGAACCCAGCCTGGCCCGGGTGCGGACGACCATCGAGGGCGCTCCGCTTACTCGCCGCTGACGTTCTCGGTGTCGGGGACGGTGAGCTGGGACTCGAACATCCGGAAGTACCGGCCGCGGCGCGCCACAAGTTCCCTGTGGGTGCCTTGTTCCACGATGCGGCCTTCCTCGAGCATGTAGACCACATCGGCCTTCTCGATCGTGGCCAGGCGGTGGCTGATGGCGATGATGGTGCTGCTGCGGTCAGCGAAGAGCCGCGTGAAGATCCGGTGTTCGGCCAGCGCGTCGATGGCCGACGTCGGCTCGTCCATCACCATGAACGATGCGCCGCGGTAGAAGTTCCGGGCCATCGCCAGCCGCTGCCACTGCCCGCCGGAAAGGCCGGAGCCCTTCCGCCCGCGCGGGTCCTCCATCCAGTTGCTGACGTGGTTGTCCAGTCCGTTGGGCAGTTTGTTGATGAATTCGAGGGCCTCGGCATCCGCGGCGGAGCGCCGGACCCGTCCGTCGTCGCGGGGCGAATCGACGTCGCCGAAGAAGATGTTTTCCGCCGCGGTGGCGAATTCATACTTCAGGAACTCCTGGCTGAGCACCGCCAGGTGCCGGTGCCAGGAGGTGACGTCGACGGCGGCGAGGTCCACGCCGTCGAGCATCACCTGCCCGGAGTCGGGACGGTACAGCCCGGCCAGGATACGGATCAGGGTGGACTTGCCGGCCCCGTTCTCCCCCACGATCGCGATGTGCTGGCCCTGCCTGATGGTCATCGAAATGCCGCGGATCACCTCCAGTTCGCTGCCGGTGTACGTGAAGCGGATGTCCCGCAGTTCCACCGTCTTCGGCGCCTGCAGCAGCGGCGGGGCGTGGCCGGACGGCACGGGCAGGGCCATGAAGAGTTCGTAGTCCGTGAGGTTCGCCAGGTCCTCGTCGATCGAGCTCAGTGAGGAGACGAGGCTGTTGGCGGTCGAGAGGGCGCGGCTGACAATCTGCTGGACATAGAGGAACTGCCCCACCGGCTGGGCCCGGGCGATGATCTGGCCCACCACCCAGATCAGCGAGACCACCTCGGCGCCGTACTGCAGGGCATCGGCCGCGAGCTGTTTGGGGATGTAGCGCTTCTGGAAGTCCAGCCGGCGCTTTTCATCGGCGTCCCGCAGCCGGGAGCGCAGGCCCATCAGGTAGCCGACAATCCCGTAAAGCCGCATCTCGGCGATGTGCTGCGGTCGCAGGAGGTTGGTTTCGATCATCCTGCGCTGCCGGCGCGAATCGACCTGGGTGTTCCAGTGCGCGATCTGTTCGCGGGAGAGCTTGAACTGCAGGTAGACGCTGGGGACGATCGCAACCAGGACGATCACGGCGATCCACCAGCTGACCAGCAGCAGCGCGCCGATCGCCAGCAGCACGGAGACGAGCTGGGTGAAAATGGCGGCGATCCGGTCCAGGACGCGGGCGTAGGAGTCGGAGAAACGCTTCGCCCGGTCGTACAGGTCCACGGTTTCTTTGTCGTCGTAGCGCCAGAAGTCCAGGGTCAGGAAGCGCTCGTACATCAGGTCACCGACGATCGCGCCGACCCGGAAACTCATGAGCTGCTGGATGTAGCGGTCCACGCTGCTGAACGATCCCCAGAAGAGCCCGAGTGCCGCGGTGATGATGACGTACACGACGGCCTGCGCGCCGGCGTCGGCGTCGCCCGCGTAGGCGGCGGCCAGCGCCGTGGTGGTCAGGGCGGCGAAGTACGTCGTGACCAGCGGCAGCAGTGCCGAGATCAGCGAGCCCAGGACCTTCATGACGACGGCGGCGGGCGAGGCCCGGAAGCTCACCCGCAGCACTTGTGCCACGGCGCGGGCGTAGGGCTTGAGCGCGAGCTTGCGTTTGGGCGCGCGTGCCGGCAGGAGTTCGGACATGCCTCCAGCCTAGTTCCGGGACCCGGAGCCGGGGCGTGAGCGGCACCGCCGCCGGGAATCGGGGCGCCCTTAAACCGGGTGGGCCCGCCGAAACCATGG